>NZ_CP058215.1:1502751-1803302 GCF_013388255.1 Methanolobus zinderi | reverse complement strand
AGCCATTTTATAACTCCCTCCTCACGAGTTTGATAGCATCTACAGGGCATATCATGGCACAAGCTCCGTCAGAACCACAGATTTCCTGGTCAACTACCTTGACCGTACCGTTTCTGACCTCAAGGAGCTTCTTGCCGTCAACTTCGTTGAGGTAACCGGCTCCGACCTCTCCGTCGGTTGCATTCACAGGACATACTATTACACAGTTTCCGCAACCAAGGCATGCCTCTTCGTCGGTCTCCAGTACGGATGTAAGCGTCGGCCTTGGTACATCTTTGTTAAGAAGTTTCTTCTCAAGGAGTCCTTTCTTTTCGACTTCAGGTACGATAGCTGTCTTGTTAACTGTTATTGCATCTACCGGGCAGCACACATCACAGGCACCACAGTATATACATGCATCAGCACGCTGTGCGACCTTGTCCACTCTCTGGCCTGCTTCCCAGTCAGGATTGAAAAGTGCATTACATGGGCAGGTGTCCACACATGTTCTGCATGCTGTACAGGTGTCCTCGTCCCTGTGCCAGGTACCCTGGAATGGCTTTTCCACGGCAATCGCATCAACAGGACAGACTTCCATACACCACCCACAGTGGATACAGCAATCGTTGTTTATAACTGTCTCACCATCAACACTTGCGCTTCCATCATCTGAAAGCCACTGCTTGACCTCGATGCATCCCTGCGGACATATCTGTTCACAGAGACCACAGTGTACACAGTTGTCGTTGACAGTTGTTTCCTTAAGAGCAACACTGATGTAGCTGTTGTCATTTACAGACTTTCCAGCCTGTCTCAGTTCAAGTGCGCCAGTGGGGCATGTCTTTGCACAAATTCCGCATAAAATGCAGAGTTCTTCCTGGTTTTCGAGGAAGTCCTTGTCTATAAGTCCCCTGGCTACGGCTCCGACTGAACCGATAACTAAAGAACTCTTAGGACATGCCATGGTACACGTTCCACAACCGATACATTTCTCTGGAAGATATATCAGTTGCTTGTCGTCTTTTACTCCAAACACTACTTCGTTCATCTGATCTCTCCGTAATCCTGCCTGTAACTCCAAATGCTTCTTTTTAGGTCGTTGCTGATGACGGATACGTTATGCAAGCACTTAGGCAAAACTCCACTTAAAAACTATCCGTAGAACGTTCCATTATTGAGCACTTTTTTTCTTTGTGGCATGAATACGCCTTTTTAAGCTGAACCCGATTTGTTTAATTCAAGAACCATCAGGTTCACCGCAAATTCAATTCCAAATTAACGTGTCACTGATTTTGCTTCTCCTGAGTTCCATGTCTCAGAGAATTGTAAATATAGTGACGCGTATTTGTTATAAAAGTATCGTTTGTACCTGCTACTGTTCTGTTACTTTCTCGATTGACCTTATCCGAATGATTGTTCTTTCATTTTGAAGCGGGAAAAATTCGGTGATTTTATATACTACCTTAAACCCCATTTCTTATGGGGAAGTAGCAGATGTATAGTAAAATGGAAAGCTTTCGTACTTTTGATACTCTTTCTATTATCCGGGAGTTGTCTGAGAGCTGTTTTCGGGTTCATGCCAGGTTCCTTAATAAGTGCTGCAGGAGCAATGTAAATGCCGCTAATGAGCATAATCGGCTGTGAGGCTTTCGCAAAGGAAATCTCTCAGTTGCTTGGAAAAGACAGTGATATAGAGCGTCTTATTGTCATAAACGAAAAGAGGTCGGATATTGTAAAGGAGCTGGATGAGCTCGGAACACGGTACGAATTACTGGCACCTGATATGTTGCCCCCGGGTCTTAAAACAAAAGATGAGTTCAGTGTAATAGTGGATCTGCAAAGCCTTTTATTACACGGGGAAAGCTCAAGGATAAAAAAAGAAACATATGAAAAGGTAAAGTTCTACGGAAATGTTTCAAGTGGAGTGCTTCTGCTGTATGATATTCAAAACGATATCTTTGCAGACGTTTATTCTGATTTTGAAAGGTCACATTTTGATATTATGACCCTGAAAAACGGTATAAGCAAAACATCGAAAAGATCTGGAAACCTGAATGTGTGCATAGCCGGTCGTTCAGGAAAAGAAACTCCTGATCCGGACCTTATTGAGATATACGTAAATTCCTACGGCAGGTTGAAAGAAAAGCTTGTCAGATAAGAAAAGGACTTTTTTTAAGTTTAAAAAATAAAAAGGATAGTAAAGGCTTAACCTTCAGTCAGTTTCATCTCTTTTCCACAACAGTTGAGTGTGATTTCACAATCATCTCCACATCCGCTGCACTCGCTTACGACTTCAAAGGTGATTCCGCACTCTTCACAACTAATGCGCTGTCCTTTCTTTAAAACACTGCATGCATTTGTAGCAGGTACCATAAATCTTACTCCCCCGGTTTCTAGTTTCTTGAACAGCTTATTCCTGTTCTATGAATTCTTTCTCATATTGTCTTATAAAGGTATCTCATTTCCTTCCATCCTGAACTCTGTGCTTATTAATGTTTAAATAGCATATCGCCATGTATGTTGCTACATATAATATGGCCAATATAGACCGGACAAGCTCAACAAAGTTTGCCGGATAAACAAATTTTCAAAAATGGTGTGGCAGTAATGAGTCTGGAAGGGAGTGCCTATGCACTTGGTGCGGGCACTGTTATCAATGCAATAGCTACATGGAAGGGTGCAGCATTCGGGATCGATCTGAAAACATATGCTGACGTGACCCTTTCCAAAGATAAGAGATCAGTCAGAGGTACCATTGAAGCTATGCCGGATGCGGATACTACTCTGATCGAGAGATCTGTGCAGTACGTACTGGATCATTTCGACCTTGAGATGGGTGGCACAGTGACTACGAGAAGTGAAGTCCCGCTTGCAAGCGGCCTGAAAAGCAGTAGTGCGGCTGCAAATGCAACTATTCTTGCCACACTGGATGCCATCGGTGAGGAGATGGAACCTGTTGAGGCTGTCAGGCTCGGTGTCAGGGCGGCAAAGGATGCAGGTGTTACCATAACCGGTGCCTTTGATGATGCCTGTGCCTCCTTTTTCGGAGGATTCGTTGTCACC
The DNA here is from genome assembly GCF_013388255.1 of Methanolobus zinderi. Lineage (NCBI taxonomy): Archaea > Methanobacteriati > Methanobacteriota > Methanomicrobia > Methanosarcinales > Methanosarcinaceae > Methanolobus > Methanolobus zinderi. The sequence goes on along the minus strand of NZ_CP058215.1, from coordinate 1,800,260 downwards.
GATAACAAAGAGCTGGAACTTGTCAAAAGAACAGAGGGAAGATCTCAGGTGCTAATCTTTGCACCCGATGAGAAGTCTTTCAGCTCCTCTACCAATGTGGAACGCTCGAAACTTATCGCTCCCTGGGTGGACATCGCATACGGGCTTTCCCTTGAAGAAGAATATGAGAGGGCAATGACTCTGAACGGTTTTCTCTACTGCAATGCACTGGGGTTCGATACAGAATTCCTCATGCGGGCACTTGAACTGGGTGTAAAGGGTGTCAGCTTATCCGGTACGGGCCCATCCTATGTGGCTCTGGTTGATAAGCGGTCTGCAGATGCTCTTAAGAGTGCATGGCAGGGCTGTGGTGTAAGCGGAACCCTGATATGTACGAAGATTAATAATAGGGGCGCAAGTAAACTTTAGATGGCGAGATACATGACCACTATACAGGAAGTACGTGCGGAAATAGAAGAGATAGACCGTGAGATGATAGAGTTGATCCATAGAAGGGTCGGTCTTGCAGAAAAAGTTCTTGAATCAAAACAGAAGGAAGGTATGCAGATCAACGACACAGGACAGAATCATGTTGTCCTTGACCGTGCAGTTGATTCTGCCACAGAGAGAAACCTTGATACTTCATCGGTAAAAGAGATATTTGAGATCCTCATACGTATGAATATAGAACGCCAGCATGAGCTAAGTGGTGAAGGGAACCTTCCATAGGAGTTTTTTTAATGGTTGATATTGCAGTAATAATGGGTTCGGAATCTGACAGGGCTATTGCCAACAGGGTAACAGGCGTGCTGGATAACAGTGACTATTCCTACGATGTGCAGGTGATATCCGCACACAGAAATCCGGACAAACTTGAAGAATATATATCACAGAGCGATTCAAAGGTCTATATCGCAATTGCAGGTCTATCGGCTGCTCTGCCGGGAGTTATCGCTTCCAAGACAAAGATGCCTGTGATCGGTGTTCCTGTAAGCGCAAAAATGATGGGTCTGGATGCCCTGCTCTCAACAGCACAGATGCCTCCTGGTGTACCGGTTGCCAGTGTTGGTGTGGATAATGGTGCAAATGCAGCCTACCTTGCGATCAGGATACTTGACCTGATTCCTTAATCTAATTTTGTGAGTTCGAACAGACAGTGTTCGTCGCCATTTCCCATGGTTTCAAGGACATCGACTTCCATGTCCTCATCTTTCATATTTATGATCCTTGCAAAGATCCCCCTGGAAAGCGTGCAGAGTATGGGATTTGATCTTGCTTCTTCTTTTCCCCACGGGCAGGTGTTGCCTTTTATTTTGAAACCGTTGTCACAATCCGTATTCTCTACCTCAAAGTCTGCACCCAGCTGATTGATGATCTGGCAGCACAGATCTCCTACACATTCATATCCTACGATATCACTTTCTGTGTTCGCATTCTCAAAAATGGACTCCACGACCATGTCTATCATCTGGTGGATGACAATGTTCTTCTGTTCGGGAGGTAGTGTTTTCAGAAGAGTCGGTATTATCTGGGTGAGCATTGAACGTATGCGGTTCTGGAGCTCAAGCTTATCCTTTTCAGCAAGCAGATCAAAGTGAAGGTTCTTCAGCCTGAGCAGGGAATTGATTCTTGTGAGAAGTTCCAGCTTGTTCACGGGTTTTGTTAAAAATTCATCGGCTCCGGCTTCTATACCTGATATCCAGTCGTTTCTGCCGGAAAGAGCTGTTACCATTATGACCGGAATGAATTGTGTCTCTTCATCACTTTTCAGGTGCTCACACACCTGGTATCCGTTCATCTCAGGCATCATCACATCCAGCAGGATGATATCCGGCATCTCATTTTTGACCTTTTCAAGTGCTTCGTGGCCATCGGTGGCAGAAACCACCTCATATTTTTCATCCAGGTATGCCCGAAGCAACTCTATATTCATTACCTCATCATCAACAATGAGAACTTTTTCTTTCTGCTCGCTGGAAATAATAACAACTCCTTTGAATTCCAATAGTTATTTTATATTAATCATTTTTATATTAAATATAATTTTAAACCCTCTTATAATTATCGGAATACAGGGTAGTCTAATCCATAGCAGTATATGAAAAAATGTGAAAATGTAGAGGTAAGTTATTCCTGTATCTCTCAGATCTCAACAAGTTTGCCCTTTGAGCCCTTTATCTTGATACCTGCAGCAGTGATATCAAAAACATTGACATCGAGAGAGATCTTTGTGCTGCGCATCTTTGGTATGCTCAGGAAACGTTCATTGTTACCTGTATAGGGATTCTCCTTTACGAACAGCTTTACTGCACCATATGTCGAATAGTCTGCAATCTTATGAGTCATCTCATATGCAGCTTCATCCATGATGTGAAGTGTGGTGGTATTCTGCTTTGCAAGTAAACGGTTCAGGGTATCGAACTTGTCCCTGAATTCCTTTGTAGTCAGCCCGAAAGCCAGTACTCCGATATTGTCTATAACAGCAACCTCGGTACCTTCGGGGATAAGCCTGAAGATATCAAGCAGATCTATCTCTTCGATATTGAAACCTGTCTGATCGGGTCTGATGGTTCTGTCAAGACCTGACTCTTCTATAATATCTATTTCAGTATCACTGAAATCCTCGGTAAGTTTTGCATCACGTGCCATGCCTCCGGTACGAAATTCTATAACCGGTTTGATATGCAGGTTCCCTTTCTCTATAAAAGAATCAAGGCCCAGTCCAAGCATGGCTGCCTGTTCCAGAAGGTCTTCGGGGGTTTCTTCGGTTGCGACCATTACGCAAATTTTACCATCCATACAGGACTTGTGAAGAAAGTGGAGTCCAAAAATTGTCTTTCCCGCACCGGGAACACCGGTTACAAGTATCCCTTTTCCTTTGGGATATCCTCCTCCGATCTTTTTATCCAGATTCTCAATACCTGTTGGCATTCTTTCCATATTATCACTTTGTGCCTTGATTTTTTTGTTTCTAGAAAATATAATATGTTGTATATTATATAAATATATCCTATTTTTTTAATAATTGGTATTGTATTCACCTTTTGATATTTTTAGAGGAACGGTTACTGATATAAGGCCGGAGGTTGAATATTCTGATATATGTGTGGTTGGAAAGCATTTTAACGTATCTTTCGGGTTCAGGTAGTTTTCCCGATCCATGTATTACATTATGATCAGAACCAGGGGATTTAGATGAAAGTTGATCTTACTATTAAGATAGGTGGAGCAGCAGGTCAGGGATTGGACACCATTGGCAGTGTTCTTTCAAGTACTTTAATGAAATGCGGTTTCTTTGTATTCACCACTCAGTTCTATCTTTCAAGGATAAGGGGTGGTCACAATACTTTTCAGATACGCATCAGTGATGAAGCTATAAAAGCAATGGACGAGAAAGTTGACATATTGATAGCCCTTGACAGAGCTTCAATTGAGAATCATCTTGATGAAATGTCAGATGGTGTTGTGATAGTTGACAGGGATACTGTTAAACTTGATGATGATTTTGATTCTCTTTTCCACGTGCCTCTGCTTAAAATTGCAAAGGACACCGGTGGCAATAAATTATATGCCAATTCGGTGGCCGTAGGGGCAGCCATGGGGCTTCTTTGCCTTGATTTTGATGTCCTCTCGAATGTCCTCTCTTCTATATTTGAAAGAAAGGGCCAGGAGATCATTGACAACAATATCAAGGCAGCAAAGGCGGGTTACGATTATGCAAGGGATAACTACCCTCAGGGATGTAAATTCGATATACAGCAGCCTGAAAAACACAGTAACAAGATGCTTATTGCAGGTAACGAATCTGTGGGTCTCGGAGCCCTGGCAGCAGGTCTGCATTTTCTGTCAGCCTATCCAATGACCCCGTCTACAGGTGTTATGAACTATATTGCAGGTAAAGCTGGTAAGTTCGATCTTGTAGTTGAGCAGGCAGAGGATGAGATAGCAGCACTCAATATGGCTATCGGTGCTTCCTTTACAGGTGCACGTTCCATGGTGACAACATCCGGCGGAGGATTCTGTCTTATGGTGGAAGCCCTGGGTCTTGCAGGTATTACAGAAACTCCTGTGGTCATATTCCAGGCCCAACGTCCGGGTCCCGCAACGGGGCTTCCCACGATGACAGAACAGGGTGATCTGTTGTTTGCAATCCATGCAGCCCAGGGTGAGTTCCCTCGATGTGTGTTTGCACCGGGCACTCCTGAAGACTGCTTCTATATGACTGCCAATGCTTTCAATATTGCAGAAAAGTATCAGATCCCTGTTATTGTGATGAGCGACCAGTATCTTGCAGATTCCATGTTTACCTGCGAGCGCTTCGATGCATCAAAGGTCTCAGTTGAAAGACATCTGCTCTCAGATGAGGAAATAAAGGATATGCAGGAGGAATATGCTCGATACAGGTTTACATCCAGTGGCATCTCGCCCAGAGCACTTCCCGGACAGGCTGGTGTGCTTGTAGGCGCTGACAGCGATGAGCACGATGAGTTCGGGCATATTGATGAGACCCAGGAGAACAGAATAAAAATGGTCCACAAAAGGATGAACAAGCTGGAACTGCTCAGAAATGAGATGCCAGCTCCTGAAACCTATGGTTCTGATGATGCCGAACTGACCTTAATAGGCTGGGGATCTACCTACGGTCCGCTTGTTGAAGCTGTGGATATTCTCAGGGAAGAGGGTCACTCCGCAAATCTGGTGCATTTTACACATATTCATCCTCTGCCTGCCGAAAAGATAAAGGAGATGCTGGGCAAACCCGGAATGAAGGTATGTGTTGAAAATAACAGGACAGGCCAGTTTGCTCGTCTGCTTATGGTAGAGACAGGAATCGAGATGGTGGATAATGTGCTGAGATACGACGGACTTCCTTTTACTCCGCAGTTCATAGTAGATTCCATTAAGCAGAAGGAGGTGCTATAAATGGTAAGTGTAGAAGATTACGGTAATTTTGATACTGCATGGTGTCCCGGATGTGGGGATTTCGGTATACTCAAGGCTCTTAAGCGAGCTCTTGCGGATATGGATAAATCTCCCGATGAAATGCTGCTCGTTTCAGGAATAGGGCAATCAGGGAAGCTCCCGCACTATCTTAAATGCAATTTCTTTAACGGTCTACATGGTCGCACTCTTCCTCCTGCCACGGCTGCGAAGATCTCGAATCACGAACTGACAGTCATGGCAGTTGCAGGGGATGGGGACTGCTATGGAGAAGGCGGCAATCATCTGATTCATGCCATAAGGCGTAATCCCGACATAACCGTACTGGTACATGACAACCAGATATACGGACTGACAAAGGGCCAGGCGTCACCCACAACACAACCCGGCATGAAAACCAAGATCAACAAGGAAGGTGTGTTCAACAGGCAACTTAATCCGCTTGCTCTGGCCATATCACAGGACTGCTCCTTTGTTGCCAGGTCATTTGCAGGAGATATTGAACACCTGTCGGAAATGATAAAGAAGGCAGTAGAACACAGGGGTCTTTCACTTTTGGATATACTCCAGCCATGTGTCACTTTCAACCATCTTAACACATTCAAGTGGTATTCGGAAAGGGTTTACAAACTGGATGAGAATGAATATCCGTTGAATGACCGGGTAAAGGCCTTTGAGAAATCCCTGGAATGGGGCGAACGTATTCCCATTGGAGTGTTCTATGTAAATGACAGGCCTGTATTTGAAGAAAGTCTTGATGTACTTAGTTCCGGTCCGCTTATCAGGAACAAAGTGAAAACAGATAGTGTGAATGAACTGATAGATGGGTTCATGTGACCAGCTTGATATCCATCATTTTTATTATTTCCGTATTTTGTAAAGCAAAATGCAGCATTTTTACAATTGATTAAAGCTTCAAAAAGGAAAAGAGAAAAAGAGTAGTTAATCAATAGTTTAACTACTTTCTTCTCTTGAATACAAATGCCAATCCAAGCACTGCTGCAATCGGGAGTGCCATTGTCGGGAATTCAGGGATAGCCGGCTCTTTCCAGATTTTTGTTACCGGGTTTGATTCAAATTTAAACTCTGGAATGCAATTAACTGTCATTTCCCTTGTCTCACTTGCTAATTGCAGTGTAACAAAAGCCTGAATTGTATCTTCGCCTGTTAAAGAGCTGCTATAATCCCAAGTTGCAATACCATTGGCATCAGTTACATTTGATCCGGTAAGGCCGGCATTTGGACCATCTGTTACCTTGAAGATTACTGTTTGTCCTGGAATACCGTCGTTACCATCAAAATTTGCTAAGACATCGCCGTTTATTTGATTCCATGTGAGTTTTGCTGTCAGAACGTGCGTCTCTCCGACTATATTCGTTGCACTTTCCGGTGAGAGATATAAAGTTGCAATCTCGGGGATATCATTCCCATTTTCTATTGCTACTGCTGGAACAGCAAGCATGGCTACCACTAACAAAGTTAGAATTAAAGTTTTCGATTTCATATTGCACCACCTCGGTTAGATTCAACCATATCTAACCTTAAATGACCACTTCAAATATTTATGATAGTGTATTTTTTCCACTGTCTATATTTTATTTATACTTTATGTTTTATTCATCGGCTAATAAATATCTTAACAAAAAAATGAATACATCGCCAATTCCAGCTAAGAGGTTAGTTTTTGTTCTTTGAGTGAACGATTAATTTGCAGATAATTCCATTTCTATGTCATCTGAATGTATATTCTGGCTTACCAGTGGGATTGTAAATATAAATGTACTACCTATGCCGGGTTCGCTTTCAACAGCTATATTTCCACCGTGAAGCTCGACGAATCGTTTGACAAGTGCAAGTCCAAGGCCCGTACCCTGGTATTCTCTGGACATGGATGAATCTATCTGGTGGAAAGGTGTGAACAATTTCTCCTGATCCTCTGCAGATATACCGATTCCCGTATCAGTGACCAATACTTCTGCCATAGCACCTTTCTCATGTACTTTAACCTCTACCAGTCCGTTATCAGGGGTGAACTTGACAGCGTTGCTCAGAAGGTTATAGAGTATCTGTTTGAATTTGATCTCGTCCGCATGCAGAGACAGGCTTTCAGGCTCCACAGAAAACTTTAGTTCTATGTCTTTTTTTCTTGCGAGAGGAACAATAACATTCTGTATGTTCCTTATTGTATCAATTACTTTGAAATCGTGGAAGTGAAGTTCCATCTTTCCGGACTCCACTTTGGAGATATCAAGTATGCTGTTTATCAGCTCCAGGAGATGTCTCCCGCTTGTGTTGATATGTTCTGCAAACTTTTTCTGTTTTTCATTCAGATATCCGAAGTGACTGTCCTGCAGAATTTCGGAATATCCCATAATGGCATTCAGTGGTGTCCGGAGTTCATGGCTCATATTTGCAAGGAATTCACTCTTTGCACGATTTGCTTCTTCGGCCTGAATTCGTGATTCAACGATCGAGTGTTCAAATCTTTTGAGATCTGTTATATCATTAACTCCAAAAATGACTTTAGGTTCCTCTCCTGTATCAATGTATGAAGTTGAAACTAAAACATTTCGGGAGACCTCTGAACCATTTGGGAGAACAATAGTGATCTTTCCTTCTCTTTTACTGATACCCTTACCTCTTCTAAGCGTTTCTTCAGCTGCGTTTTTGAAGACACATTTGCTACATTCCTCACTCGTACCACATACGTTTCCCCTGTGAACATTGATACAGGAGAACACCTTGCCAGTCTTTTGACCAATCATATGCTCTTTGTTTTTCCCGGTAACTTCCATACATGAATTGTTTACGTTTTCGATGTATCTGCTACTGTCCTCAAGTATTAATGGTATTGGCGCAAGATTAAAGATCGAGTCTAGTAACTCCCTTTGTTTCTCCAGCTCTTGCTGATTCCTCTTACGTTCATCGATATTACGGCTGATTCCAAGGAAAAACTTGAATTCTCCTTCCTCGTCGAGAACAGAGGTAATATGCATTTCAGTCCAGACTGTTGAGCCATTCCTGCAGGGTTGTTGTACTTCGAATATCCTTGGAACGTCCGGAATAACACCTTTCCTGAAATGTTTGAAGAATGTTTCAAAAACGCTCATCAGCTCTTTGTATGAGCCTGGCATGAGTATTTTGTCAACCGGTGTATCAACCAACTCTTCCGGAGTGTAGCCTCTAAGTCTTTCAACTGATGGGCTGATGTATAGAAGTTTTGCGTTCCTGTCAAGTAACCAGATGACATCCCTTGCACTCTCAGCTATAAGGCGGAATCTTTCCTCACTCTCCCTCAAGGCGATTTCAGCATCTTTTCTTTGTGTAATGTCTCTGGAAATGCCTATCATCTTTTCAGGCTTACCACTTTCATCAAACAAGGGTTTGAGATTTAAAGAATACCAATGGACACTTCCATCAATGGGTACACTTCTAAATTCGATGTGTATTTGTTTCCCTTCCCAGCATTTTTTCATTTTTTCCCGGAACATATCTCTGTCATCCGGATGAATAAAACGGTGGAATGTATCAAAACCTCCGCTTTTCAGGTCAGATGGGATTATGGTGTTGGCTCCTCCAATGGTTTCCCGTAAAACTCTGTTCTCCTTAAAATCCCATTCCCATAGCTCGAGTTTGGCAGTTTCAAGTGCAAGCTGTAATCTTTGATGGTTTGCTTCATTAAATTTGATATCGTTTTCCTTTTTCAGCATATGGAATGATCTTTCAATGGTGAAGCTGAGTTCATCTTCGTCAAATGGTTCCTTTATAAACCACGCATGCTCAAAAGATTGTATTTTTTCTGGAAAGCCGGTAAAACGGGATATTATGAAAATAACAGGTATTTGATTATCGCGAGAGTATGCAAGACAGCGATCAACCATTTCTTCATTAACCTTTTCTGTGTAACAAAAAAGCAAATCTGCACTTGTATTACTTAGTTCCCTGTCGCAATTATCCTTGGAACAATCCAGCTTGCAGACTGAAAAACTTATTTTTTCAAGCATTAATGCCGTTTTCTCATGAGCCTGTTCATAACAGGCAAGTATCGCTGCTTTTGTCATTAAACTTTGCCGTGGGATGCTGTTCAGATGTCTGAATCTAACGAACAATACAAAAGTTCAAATGTTACTTATAGAGAGAATTCTTATTCTATTTAAATTTATCTACATACTAATATTTGAACACAGATGTCCTTAGCCTGATTAGTAAATCATTCCGCTGCAGCATACCTCTAATAGAGACTTGTACTCAAGTCCTGATTCAGACTTAAACAATTCTTCCTTCAATGACCACGAGTTCTTCAAAAGAACATTTTGTACGTGCAATAATTCCGGACTGTATGCCATGCTCACGCATGATTTCTTTAACTTCGTCTATACCTGTCAGTGAAGATATCAGAAGTAGAATTATTCCATTTTCCGAAAGATAATTGCTAACTTCTTTCATGAAACCGACGATCGCATCACGTCCGTTTCTTCCTCCGTCAAAGGCATAGTTCAGCCATCCCGGAACCTTTTCATCATCAGATGTGGGCAGATACGGGGGGTTGAATATCACTATATCAAAACTCTTGTTTTTTTTTATGCCGGCAAACATGTCTGTTCTGATCACCGATACGCCGTTGGAGCTTGCACATTCGACTGCATATGGATTTATTTCGGTTGCCACAAGCCGGATGTCTTTGTTAGCCTGCAATACTGCAGCTACAAAACCTGTACCGGTCCCAATTTCCAGTATGTGCATTCCGTCAGTACATATCTCTAGTGCAGCATCTGCAAGTAGAAAAGAATCCTCTGCAGGCTCATATACATTATCAGCCCGATTTATTGCTGCATTTTTGTAGTTGATGGTGACCATTTGCCTGTATCTCTTCTTTATGCCTGTACATCAGGTTGGCAAGGTATGCGAATTCTGCTGGTTCAAGGTTTTCGGGTCGTTTATCCAGCATTTCCCGTGGAAGCTCACTTATGAACTCTTTCATGTCCGGGATACCAAGAGGCTGCTTGTTCTTGAGGATGGAATTTCTCATCTTCTTGCGTCTCTGACCAAAAACTGCGGTTACAAAATCGAGGAAGTACTTTTCGTCAGCCACCTCAAATTGTGCGGGTCGGGGTACGACTTTCACGACGGCAGAAAGCACTTCAGGTGGTGGTGAAAATGCTCCTCTCGGAACTTTCATAATTATCGATGCATCGGCAAAATAGTGTGTGTTAACCGACAGCCGGCTGTAATCCTTCGAGTTTTCCCTGGCTACCATGCGTTCTGCAAATTCGAGCTGGTACATCAGTATTCCCAGGTCAAAGTCATATTTGAAGAGTTTAAAAGTGATCTCAGATGAGATCGAGTAAGGAAGGTTCGCCACGACCTTGTCAAAATCCGGGAAATCAACATCAAGTACATCGGCATGTATTATCTCTAGCTTATCAGTTTCCCCGAAACGGCTGATCAGGACATTGACAAGGGCAGGGTCACGTTCGATGGCAATCACTTTGCTTGCTTTTGCCATGAGCCTTTCTGTGAGGTTCCCTATCCCTGCTCCTATCTCAAGTATGGTTTCATCAGGACGGATGTCCGCAGCATCGACGATTCGGTCGAGCATGCGTTCATCCACAAGAAAATGCTGATCATGGTTTCCGCCCCGGATACCATATTTCCTGAGAATGTCCCTGACCAAAGAACTAACACCCTTTAATGCTTTGGACGTCTGGGCGGAAGAGTGAAGAGTCTGTACTTTATGTTGTCATCCTTGAGTTCATCGATTATACGATTGGCTATAACCTTCTGTGGGGAATGTACTCCTCCCACTCTTTCATGTAGTTCCTCAAGGCTGCTGAACGGACCTTTCTTCCTTTCATCTATTATGGCCCACATCAGTTTTTTCCCGATACCGGGCAACAGCTCAAGCATATGGAGCCTGTTGGTAATTGGATGTGCGTCATTGAAAAACTTGACAAACCTCTGTTCATCATGAGTAACATTTGTCTCGAGAATGAACGGAAGTTCTATCTGGGCACCATGGCTGAGATCATCGTATGTGGTTCTGTGTTTCACATGGTCGATCTCGTCCCTGTCACCTTCACCAATATATACGCGGGATTGGATGTCAGGGATTTTGCCTTCTTTGGGTACAAGTTCCATAAGAACAAAGTTCTTCTCACCAACCGCCTGTACAATAGGTTTCTTCTGGTAGGATGGCCGCCTATCATCCGAATTTCCATACGGCAGGTAATCCAGTACCCATGCGAATTCTTCTTTTTCAGGTGGCTTTCCCCTAGCTGGCATATATTCCCTCCGGTGTTCCCACTGCTAATGGTTAATTATTCTTGCTGTTAAAAAAGGATGGATATGATATAAATCTAATCCATTGCCTCTTCGACCATTTCAAGCATCTGGTCCAGTTCCTCGTCTGCTAAAGTGAATCTCTCTTTTGCATAGAGGGACCTGAGCTCATCTCTTGTCAGAGGCATGATGTCTGCTATGCGAATAGCAATTTCAGGTTTCATTTTTTCAAGTTCAAGGAGCTTGTTCACAAGTTCTCTTGATTTTTCCGGCGATGACTTTGAGAACATGTCTGCGTGATTTATGGCCTTACGTAGCTCATATCCCAGCTCTTCCTCGTTATTCAAACGCTCTTCCATAATATCGTGCAGAGCACCCCTCACTTCGGGAAGGGTTAACATCTCTTCGCTCAGAATTTGCTTAACTATCATTGATATACACTCTTTGCAAAATTATATCATGTTCTCTCGACTGACATTATTAAAAATGCCAGATATTATCTCCATTGCTGTCAATAGAGATATATCTAACGTTATAAAAGTTTCCAGACAAATGTCTGAAATGATCTTTTAGTTCAGTTTCTGTAATTTCAGGTGCTGTGGAAGAGAGATGATCTCTTTCATAGCATTGCCGTCCCTGACCTGAAGCAGGTAGGCACGTCCTCTCTGACCGATGATCTTTCCGGTCCTTCCCTGATACCTGGCGTGTGGCATTCCCTTCTGGATGCTTGGGTCGATGTCAATATGTACCATCTGTCCCTCATCGAACTCCTGGATTGCCTTGCTTACAGGTGAAAGTCCTCTTTCCCTGACGCTCTTCTTCAGTTTATAACGTGTACAGCATTTCTCTCCGTGTGATGTTGGCATGATTTTTCCTCCGTTGATCAACAAGATTCTATTGAATTCTATTTTCAGTTAATGATTAGTTCGTTAGTTTAAGACTTATCTAAAGCAGTCATGGACAGATGTCTTCAGATGTCTACGTTTATGACATCGAGTTCGGTGACCTTTGCCTGGACACCAAGTTCACCTGTAAGGCTTGGCTGCGTTCTTCCCTCATCGCTGGAAGTGAGTTCCTTTACATATAATCCGCCGTCACAGTGTACCTGTATAATAGCATACTCATCTGTAAATTCCAGCAGTTGCATGTCATGGACACGCCTTTTCCTGACCAGATCAGCCCTTCTGTGGGATACACGCTGTGGTGTTCTCTGTGATATCTCAGCTCCGACCAGATTGTTGATGGAAGATATAAGCTTTTCCCTGGAAACAGGCTCATTGAATGTAACTTTTAGCTTATAAACTTTATCCGCCTGAGAGCTTTTCAGTGTCTCGATCACATCTTTCTCAACGATCTTCAGTCCTTCTACTTCCACTTTGCCACCGGCAAATGCATTGATTTTCTTTTCAAGCTCATCCACATCGATAGAGCGTATTGCCGGTTCAACGGCTTCAACCACAAAGGGTCTGCCGCTGCCAAGCATCAGTGCATCGATATCCTCTCTTCCGGCTCCGTGGAAAGTGGTGTCTTCGGACTTGCACGTTCTAACGACTTCTACGCGGATAATTTCATCCACAGACTCAGGATACTGCTTGCCTGTGAAATCACATTTTTCACAACCTCTGCCGCCACAGCCCTTGCAGGGCCATCTGGTCTGCGGGATCCCTCTGATAAGTTTCCTGTACCTGCCCTGGATATAGAGCGAGCGTATCTGAAGATCTACCTTATCGTTTGCGATATCAAGTGTAAAAAGTACATCAGGTCTTTCAAACTCTACTTCTTTACCGGTGCGTGCAGCAATGAGTTTTCCGACCTCTCTGTTCAGTTCCGTCTTGAACTGCTCGGCATGTGTGATCCCGCACTCGCTCCAGAGTATTTCCTCGTTCTCGGCAAGCAGGCCACTAATCTTGGTTCCTACCAGAAATGTGGAGTACTCGATATCGCCGACAGCTTCGATCGCACGGTCTGCCCAGGTATCAAGATTGTCATACAGGCCAAGGCATACCCAGCATTTTTCATCATCTGTCTTGATTCCAAGGCTCTTTCTTGCAAAAGCACTGCTTGGAGCAAGTTCTTTTAAGATGCTGTCATCTCCGCTCTCCTTTAAGAGAAGGTCTCCTTCCATGGCAAGGGAGAGCTTTACAGCCTGCCCCCTTTCCACATTTGTAAGACCCGTGGACAACTTGGCAAACTGCCTTCCCATGCAGTTATCACAGATAGGCCCTTCATTTATTATCTTTTTAGCAGTTTCAAGTATGGTCATTTGATCACTTATCTACTAGTATCTATATGATTGGCACGAAATGGTTGACCTGTAATTAATCATTTTTGGGTTGTTCCAGCCGGTCCAGGTCGTTCAGTATGATTGTTATACAGTGATCGGAATGAAGTGACAGGGGGCCGATAGATAACGTTTTACTGGCACCTTTGTTTATTATATCTTCTTCTTCCTCTGTAACACCCATATGGTCCCCAAGCACGAAAACAGCATCATCTGCAAGATCATTCACATCTCTGATGTCTTCTCCGTCCTCTCTAAGATAGTATATATTCCTGTTATCGTCAATAAATTCCTGCATGAGCTTTTCCAGCCCACCACGACGGATCCGGACTCCGGGGGTGGAACGTGTTTCGAAATCCGTTGCAACCTTCTCCAGTGCTTTTTTTATCAGTGAGCCGCTGCTTCTCTCGTCAGGGTTGAGGTACCTGAGTTCTTCTCCGTTGAAACGAACTATTTTACCGGGATCGGGTTCTCCCAGCAGGATCAGATGAACGTTGATGTCTCTCCTCATTCCATGTGAGAGGAACAATGCAGAATTTATGCATCTGCAAAGTATGTCCATGCGTCCTGCGGATCCAGGCAGGTCATTAAGGGAAAAGTCCCCGGTAGTAAGTGCTTTGTGGCCTATTATAACAAAATCTTTCATATTATATGCTCCCGGATATGGGTTTATTTTCCTTCCCTGATCAGTAACTTTGCAAGGGCTGCTGCAATGTCCCTGTAATTGTGTCCTTCCTGTGCAAGTTCTTCAACCCACTCGTCGTATCTTTCAAGGTTTCCTGACCTGATGCTCACTCTGATTGTATCCGCTATCTGTTCTTCTTTTACATTGCGGACATCCTTTTTGGAGGGGATATCTCTTGGAAGGATCTTTGTTTTAGTATGTCTCTGAATGGCTGTCAGTTTTCCGATTTCGTCCTTTGTTACAAAAGAATATGCAGTCCCCGGCCTGCCGGCCCTTGCGGTCCTGCCTATCCTGTGGACATAGGTCTCTATCTCCTGTGGCAGGTCGTAGTTCACAACCGCCTCGATATTATCGATATCAAGACCCCTGGCTGCAAGGTCCGTTGCGATGATTATGTTGATGTTCTCATTGCGAAGGTCGTCAACTGTGTTCTCACGCTTCTTCTGCTTTTTATCGCCGTGCAGGGTTCCGACTGAATGTCCGCGGGATTTCAGTTTAATGTACAGCTTATCAACCTGTTTTATCGTATTACAGAATACAAGGGCAAGCTGAAGGTTCTCTATTTCTATCAGGCGATGCAGGGCTTCAAGTTTCATGTGCTCCTTCATCTCAAAATAATACTGTTTCACTTCAGGCACTGTCATCTCCTTCCCTGTAATCTTCACGTGTTCCGGGCTCTGCATGTATTTATCGGTTATACGAAGTATGGGCTTTGGCATTGTTGCTGAAAAGAGCAGTGTCTGTCTTCTTTGCGGTGTGAGCTCAAGTATTTCCTCTATGGATTCCCGGAACCCCATCTTGAGCATCTCATCGGCCTCATCAAGGATCATTGTTTTGATGCCGTCCAGGTTGATACTCTGGCGTTCGATATGGTCTATGATCCTTCCGGGGGTGCCCACAACTATCTGAGCACCGTTTTCCAGGTCCTGTGTCTGCTGACCCATGGAACGCCCTCCGTAGACGGCTGCGATTTTCAGTCCTTTTCTGTGCTTTGAAATCGATGCAAGTTCGTCTGCCACCTGGTTTGCCAGCTCTCTTGTGGGGCAGAGCACCATTGCCTGTGTGACCCTCTTATCCTGGTCGATCATCTCTGCGAGTGGTATTCCAAAGGCAGCCGTCTTGCCGGTGCCGGTCTTTGCCTGGCCTATTACATCTCTGCCTTCCAGTATTTGCGGAATGACCTTGCTCTGGACTTCTGTCGGTTCCAGATAACCCATTTCTCTTATACTGCTTAGTGTCTCTTTTGAAATCCTGAGATCTTTGAATGTCTTATTTTCCATTTTTCTTCACTCTTTAGTGCAACAGATAATTTGAATCAGTAATTTTTCCGGCATCCGGGATATTCTACTTAGATTCCGGCAGCATATCGTTCGGATATTTCAAGGGCAATCCCGGCGACTTCTTCCGCGTCCTTTCCGAGGATCCTTATCATTGGCTCTTTGCCGGGTCCGCCTTTATCATATACTATGTCCGGCACGGATCCATATCGCTCAATCGCATCGCATGTGCCCCAGTCCATAGTATGGGTCTTTTCAGGCTCATCGGCCCTGTCAAAGGATGATACTCCAAGGTCCATTTTCCTGCAAATTTTTACGATATCTTCCGAATACTTCACGTTCACAGCGGCTCTTATAAGTGAATCATATTTCATGGCTGCCAGTATTATGCGGGCCACATGGCTGCTTGCTCCGAATTCAATATCTCCGACGACTTCAGGCTCACTTTTCAGTCTGACTATTCTTCCTGTTACCGCTGCAATATCGGAGGTCTGCCCGGCATCCGGTAATGCCATTGCAATGTTTGCCCCGACCTCCGGAATAAGTTTTCCAAAACTTGAGGATTCGGTAATATTGCTGACTGCGTTTTTCAGATTTTCCAGTACTGCATACTTCCCGGCATCTGTCAGTGTCCCTGCAAGCGGATTCACAGGTCCTGCTCCCTTGCCCACGTTCCGGCTGCCAAGAATTGCCCTGACGACGAAGTCCTTTGCAGCCTTTGCAGCCTCCGGCAGGCTCATCCCCTGTGCAAGATAACATGTAAGTGCGGAAGAATATGTGCAGCCTGAGCCGTGTGTCCCTCCTTTGACAAACTCTCCGGGAATCACGGTAAACTTCTTGGTCTCACTTTCATAGATTATATCCGAGGCGTCGAGATGTCCGCCTGTTACTATAACAGCTTTGACTCCGGTTTCGGCAATGATCTTTGCAGCCTGCTTTGCTTCTTCGATGTTTGTGATCTTAATACCTGATAACGCTACAGCTTCATTGATATTGGGTGTGACAGCATAACTACCTGGCAGCAGTTTCTCTTTCAGGGTGAATATTGCTTCTTTTCTGAGCAGGTCTCCTCCGGCCTCTGCGGCCATGACGGGGTCTACTACCAGTTTCAGGTCGTACTTGCTGACCATTTCGGAAACTGCCGATGTGATCTCGGGGGAGGAAAGCATTCCTGATTTTGCCCAGCGGACGTCCATATCAGTGCATACGGCATCCACCTGGTTTCTGATCACCTCTTCCGGCAGATCAAAGGCACTCAGCACTCCCTGCGTGTTTTGCGATGTGACTGAAGTGATGGCACATGCTCCGTGCAGGCCAAGAGCCGAGATAGTTTTGATATCTGCCTCTATGCCTGCGCCACCTCCTGAATCCGATCCTGCTATTGTCATTACGATGGTTGTTCCGGTCATGCATATGTCTCCCTGTCGATTTGCTGTTTACTTTGCTTTATATTGGTGCAGGCTTAAAGCATTGTAAGTTAAATAATAGTTGGTCGTATTTGCAGGTAAATATGTGATGATTCTTTTACTGCATGCCTCTTTACGATAGTTTTATATACTGTATTCACACCATTGGAGCATCACAAGACGTATATGTACGCAGACAAATTAGGTACGTGTAATCAGATTTATTCAGATTTATTTAATGAGGGCAAGTAATATGGGAAATAGACCTCTTGATATATTGAACAATGCGTTGAGCACTCCTGTAATCGTGAGATTGAAAGGTGCAAGGGAGTTCAGAGGTAAGCTTCAGGGTTACGATGTTCACATGAACCTTGTACTTGATGAAGCCGAGGAACTCAAAGATGGAGATATTGTAAGAAAGCTGGGTAGTGTTGTGATCAGAGGCGATAACATAGTTTATGTTTCTCCCTGAAGCAAACGTAACCTATAAAAACTAATAAGCATATCAGGGCATTCCAGCCGATATGCAAGCTAACTTATAATCAATTCAAAAGGTGATAATAAATGTCAAAAGGTACTCCCTCAATGGGTAAAAGACAGAAGCGCACGCATGTAACATGCAGGCGCTGTGGTAGTGTCTCACTTAATATTCATACAAAACAGTGTACTTCCTGCGGATTCGGGAAGACACCCCGCATGAGAAGTTACAAGTGGCAGGCAAAGTGCAAATACTAACTGCCTCTTCTCTTTTACACGCCCGGGATCAAAATGCGTGAAGAATGTGGTGTTGTGGGTGTGGTGAAACACGGTGATGAAAGCCATCCCGTACCAGCCGCGCTTCAGATGTACTATGCCCTGTATGCATTGCAGCATCGCGGGCAGGAATCCTCGGGAATAACCGTCCACGACGGCAAAGAGCCCAATACCATTAAGGGTATGGGACTTGTGCCTGAGGTTTTTAAAAAAAATGACCTGATCGAACTCAAAGGCAAAGTCGGTGTAGGTCATGTACGCTATTCTACGTCAGGCGACTCCAGACTTGAGAATTGCCAGCCATTTATCGTCAGATATAAAAGTGGCAGTGTTGCCATAGCTCACAATGGAAATCTTGTAAACAGTTCAGAGCTTCGGAAAAAACTGGAATCAGAAGGTCATCTTTTTGTTGCAAGTTCAGATACCGAGGTCATAGCACACCTTCTTGTGAAGGAGCTTTTGAAGTATGATCCGGTAGATGCTATAAGGCATGTAATGAAGCAGCTTAACGGTTCTTATTCACTTGCCATTCTTATAGACGACACACTCATGGCCGTAAGGGACCCCTTCGGGTTCAAACCTCTCTGTATAGGAACCATAGATTCAGGCTATGTTGTAGCCTCGGAAAGTGTGGCAATTGATACCCTGAACGGTGAACTGCTCAGGGATGTCAAGCCAGGTGAGCTTGTTATCTTCCGTGACGGTGAGATAGAGTCACATCAGCTTTTCAATGAGCCATGTTGTGCACATTGTGTTTTCGAATATGTCTACTTTGCAAGGCCGGACTCAATAATCGATGGTAAGCTTGTTTATAAGGTTCGGGAGCGGATAGGTGAGATACTTTCGAAAGAATATCCGGTACAAGCTGATATGGTCTCTCCGGTTCCCGACTCGGGGATCACTTCTGCAATCGGATATGCCCGTGAGTCGGACATCGATTATGAAGAAAGCCTCATGAAGAACCGTTACATAGGCAGGACTTTCATCTTACCGGGGCAGGCCATGCGTGAGACTGCAGTGCGTCTTAAAATGAATACAATTGACGAGAACATCAAAGGCAAGAGTATAATCCTGATCGATGACAGCGTTGTCAGGGGAACTACCTCAAGACGTATTATTGACATGATCAGAAAAGCAGGCGCAAAGGAAGTACATGCCAGAATTGGCAGTCCTCCTATAGTTGCTCCGTGTTATCTGGGAATAGATATGGCCTCAAGGGACGAGCTGATAGCCGCACACAAGACTATTAAGGGTGTTGAAGCTGTTATTAGTGCCGATTCCCTTGGTTATCTGAGCATTGAAGGCCTGGTTGAATCCATAGGACTTGACAGGGATGACCTCTGTCTTGGTTGTCTGACAGGAGCTTATCCTGTGGACATACCGGGAGAGAAGATGTGCAACCGCAGGCAATTAAAGATCAATGAGTTCCAGTAACTGTCCGCAAATTGTATATACAGTTAAATACTAGAAAAATATACTAATATTCAGACAGATTGTCTGTCTGTTAGTTTGAGATCTTCATTTACAAGGCCTGTACCACCCCTTGTGAATGAGGGGGTGGGGTACCCCAATCTTAAATTTCTCTATTGATCCGTTTTCATCTTTTCATTTTCAATCAATTTGACTTCAATGATTTTAAACTATCAGAGTATAATCTCCAAAAATGATATTATACACTGGTTTTATTGTATTGTCAGAAAAAGGTTTATGGGGCCGGGACCGAGAATCGAACTCGGATCGTAGCCTCCACAGGGCTACAGGATAACCGCTACCCTACCCCGGCTTGAAGAAGGGTTGTTCTTTGAAAGCACCCTATAGATGTCCGTTTCTTACATAAATCTTTCCTTTGAAAAAGATTGTGGGTGGCACGAAAAAGTAAGATTCGTTTAGAATCTCACTTTCCAAGCTTTTCAATTGCAATTTCCGCAGCTTTCTTTCCGGAGAGCATCATGCCGCCAAATATAGGTCCCATCCTCGGGGCACCTGCAACCGCGTTTGCTGCCATTCCAGTGACGATAAGCCCGGGATATACTTCCTTTGTAGTCTCCATGAGTATGCGCTCTCCCACTTCGGCCCACATGGGTTTCTCACCAACAACTCCGAGCTCGCCCAGTTGTGCACCGGGTACCTTGCGCTGAACTGTGCTGCAGACAGCTGCATCATGTCCCGTACCGTCAATGACCACCTTTGCACAAATGGAAAGTGGATCCACATGAAGCCTGTTCATGGATACGGGTCCCCAGTTGATCACCAGGCCGCAGACCGCATCATTTTCACGTATCATCACATCTTCCACATCTATCAGATTGAAGATCTCAGCACCTGCTGATGTGGCACCTGTAATGAGTCTTCCCACGGATTCAATGGAGCTTGCAACATAATATCCCTTTTCGTATTCATGGTAGTTAACACCAAAATCATCCAGAATGTGCTTTGCATCTTCCTGAATCACAATACGCGGGAACATCATTCCTCCGCCCCACATTCCTCCGCCTATCGAGAGTTTCTTCTCAAAAATAACAGTCTTAACTCCTGCATCGGCCAGGTATTTGGCAGCAACCAGGTTTGCAGGTCCTCCGCCGACAAGTGCTACATCAACATCCGTATAGTCAAGAAAGGTTTTTGAATACTCCTCGACTATGGCCCTTGTAATAACGAGCTCATCCAGTTCCATAAAAATGCCTCTTATTTTGTCAGTATTATGGTCTGATGGCAGGCATTTGTCTTAAAGATGTCGGGGACATTGTTTTCAGGCATGCTGTGGTCTGTGAAGTCCGTGCATTTCTTCAGCTTGACCCAGAACCTGCTTCCCTGACCTTCGGGATTGTCCTCCACGCCAACCTCCGCCTCGACGATCTCGGCTATTCTTTTGACTATGGCAAGACCCAGTCCCGTTCCTTTGACACCTTTTTTATTAACACGCTTGAAACGGTCGAATATAAGCTCCTTTACATCATCCGGTATCCCCTCTCCGGAGTCGGTCACTTCCACCTTCCAGTAGTAGTTGGTGTCCACGACATCAACTATAATGGGTGTGCCCTCGGGGCTGTACTTGATCGCATTGGAAATAAAATTGGCAAATATCTCCTCGATTATCGGATTGAGCATGGAATAGTAAGTTCCCTTTGCTCTCATATCAAGTGTCATCTGCCTGTCCTCGAGCTTGTGCTCGAACTGCTCGATGACATTCCTGAGAATTGCACCGATCTCCATTCTCTCAAGCCGGATGTCCTCGGTGGATTCCAGTTTGGCGAACTTGGCAGCGATCTCGATCATTTCGATCAGCTTGTCGTTGTTGCGTTTTATGCTGCTCACCATGTTCTTCTTTTTCCCGTCATCCTCAATTTCCATGAGCAGGTCCGTGAATCCTTTTATATTTCCTGCGGGGTTTAAGAGGTCGTGTCTCATTATGTCTGTGAAGAGGTCCTTGAGTTCATTGGAGTGGCGCAGCTCTTCTTCGAATTTCTTTCTCTCACTGGTGTCCATGGTGGTGCCTGCAAGTCTGGAGGGTTCACAGTCACCGGTCCACTCCACAACCTTGCCACGGCTGAGTATCCACTGCCAGTTCTTGTTCTTGTTCTGCATCCTGAACTCTGATTCAAAGAAGGGAGTTCTGTCATTCAAGTGAAGGTCGATCTCATTCTTTACGGATGGCAGGTCTTCATGGTGTATCATATTCAGCCACGAGTCAAAATTCGGCTTGATATCACGTGCTTCATAGCCAAGCATTTCCGCCCATCTGTCATTATATATCAATTCGTTCGTATGTATGTTCCAGTCCCACATGCCAAGGTCAGCACCTCTGAGTGCGAGCTCCACTCTTTCCTGTGTCTTTTTCAGGATCTCCTCGACTTCCTTGCGTTTTGTCACATCACGTACGATGGCAAGTGCATAACTGTTATTCTCATGATCTGTGAAAGTTACATTGATCTCCGCAGGAATGACTTTGCCATTTTTTGTGCTGATAGTTTTGTCAATATCAAGGAATCTGTTCCCGCATATGTCCTGTATATCCTTTTCCCAGAACCTGCTTCCGAATAACTGCTCATTCCTGTCTCCTGTAAATTGCATAAACTCGTTTCTGGAATATCCCAGCTGCCTGCAGGCAGTTTCATTGACATCAACAACAGTTCCTTTCTCAGAGTCTATCACAAAGATGAAATCATTTGATTCATCGATGAGGCTCTTAAACAGGCTGAGTTCGTTCAGGAAGGATTTATGCTGCATAGCCATTCCCACAAGTTCCGAGAGAATCTTCAGGGTCTGTTTCCACTCATCACTGCAATTCTTCGGTAAATCGGGATTCTCGATCCCTATAATACCTGTTACTTTTTCATCAAGTTCTACCGGGACAAGAATAAGTGAATCAATTCCCCGGCTCTTCATTATGTCCTTTTCTCTTGATGCCTCATCTGATAGTGAATCTGCTTCAGGGATTATGAGTATCTGCTTTTCATATATCTTCTCTGCAATCCATGGTGTACTGGACAGATTCAGGTTCTCGAACATCGCCTTTTTGTTTTCGCAGTTATTGCTGCTCCAGTGATGTGTCATATGAACAGAGTTGCCATCCCTGGCAATCAACACAAGGTAATTACGCTCACAATTACAGAACCGTCCCGTTCTCTGCAATGTCTCTTCTATCGCCCTGTCAACATCCTTGGGTGCTATAAACAGTGAGATAAGTGAGGTGAGCGTGTTCTCTATCTTTGAGTTTTGCTCCATAAGCTTCCCTATCTCTTCTTTTTCGCTTTTGAGCTCACAGATACTGGCTTCGAGTTCCAGGTTCATTCTGTCAATTCTGGAACTTGCATATATTATAGCTGCAAAGGTAACTGCTATCAGGACAGAGCTCAGGATTATCATGTCCATCTGATCCGTCACGATAAATGGCGAGATGATGATTATGCCGAAAACACATACAATAAGAAAGAATACACTATTGGCTAAATTCGGTATTTTCATACTTTCTTTTTCTTCAGAAAGCCGGGAGTCGGATTTACTCATGTTTTCATTAATATATTGACCTTCAATATATTTATATATTATTAAATATTATATTTTTTTGGGAGAATTTAATTCACGGAACCTGGACTGTATTCTTTCTGCTTAAAATTGCTGAACTCTATGTATAATATCCGGATTTAAGGGTTAAGTTTAACATCGCTTCAATTCATTCTAGACATAAATATACCTGAAAGGGATGATATTCATAGTACGGACTGCCCAGAAAGTTAATACCAAAGTAAACAGGGATCTTAGTAAGAATTCTGTTGAAAGTACCGCTGATTTTCTTTTTCTTGAACCCGCAGGCTACCCCATGGCCAGTGTTCTGGAAGAATACCCGATCATTGAGAATCCGGGTGTGTTCGAACACTATGCACGGGAACAGTGGAACGGCATGATAGCCCGTAAGGGAGAATACCTTTTTGACAGACGGATGTATCCGGACTTTGCCTACCGGATCAATGAAGTGGAACCTCCCGAATCTGTGATTGGTTTCAAGACCCGTATAATCGTCAAGGAGATCACGGTCAGCAGTGCACCCACGGTTGAGTTCACAAGTGATGTGTCCTTCGATGACGTTGTGGGACAGGAAGGTGCACGGCGCAAGTGCAAGCTCATCGAGCGTTTCCTGCAGGAGCCCGGGATGTTCGGACGCTGGGCGCCAAGAAATGTGCTCTTTTTCGGACCATCGGGTACCGGTAAGACCATGTTTGCCAAGGCACTTGCGAACAAGACCCATGTGCCTATACTTCCGGTCAAGGCCACAGAACTGATTGGTGAGTTCGTGGGTGAAGGCGCCCGCCAGATACACCAGTTATATGAGCGCGCCCAGGAAATGGCACCATGTATTATCTTCATCGACGAGCTGGATGCCATTGCACTGGACAGGAGATACCAGGAGCTGCGTGGTGACGTTGCTGAGATAGTCAATGCCTTGCTTACGGAAATGGATGGCATTGTCGAGCGTTCCGGTGTATGCACAATTGGTGCCACGAACCGCAACGACACTATTGATTCGGCCGTAAGAAGCAGGTTTGAAGAAGAGATAGAATTTACCCTTCCGGATGAGAAGGAACGACTCAAGATCCTTGAATCTAATATCAAGACATTCCCTCTTCCTGTGGAAGATGTGGATCTCAGAGAGATTGCAAAGATGACAGAAGGGCTTTCAGGAAGGGATCTTGTGAGTAAGGTTCTCAAGACAGCACTCCATAATGTGATCGTTGAGGACCGTGATTACGTAAATCAGGGTGATCTGCTCGATTCTGTCAAAAAACTAAAGGGTGTTCAGAAAATTTCAGACCCTGAAAGACTCTACATTTAAGGATTATCTTTTTAAATCTGACAAATATATCGGAGAGCTATGTCTGAGGTAAACGAATCTGACAGATTTGAATGTGTAGTCATCAATGTAATCGACTCTCTCATGTGGAAAGGAGTCGTAGTCGAGGAAACAAGGTCCGGGGGCCGTGTCTATTTCGGAAAGGTCAAGCCTGATAATTTCAACTATGGACCCGGCGACATCCTGTATCTGGGTGTGAAGAAACTTCCGTACGGGACCGAGGAAATGAGCGCGGAAGTCTCTCTTTACGATTCCGAGGACAGAAAACTTGACTGGACATTCATCTGAAGATCTGTCTTTCTTTTGATCTCATAAATCATTTTTTGTCCGGGTATGGGACTTCGATCTCCATCATATCCTCGGCAACTATGACGTTCCCGAAAACAGCTTTTGCCTCTTCAAGCAGTGGTGTCACATCATCGGAATAGCGGGAGCTGATGTGTGTTAATATCAACTGTTTTACACCTGCCTCTTTTGCAAGCAGGGCTGCTTCTTCTGCGGTCGTATGCATGGATTCGATCGCCCATTCCTGCTGGTCCTTTGACAGGGTTGCGTCGTGGATAAGCAGATCAGCATCCCGGCTTGCCTCCAGTATGCCACTGCAAGGGCGGGTATCTCCGCTGTAGACTATTTTTCTGCCAGGGCGTGCGTCACCCACGACATCTTCCGGCAGAATGGTTCTTCCATCGAGCTCCACGACTTCACCGTTGTGCAGTTTTGAGAACAGGGGTCCGGGGGGTACACCGAGTTCCATCGCCTTTTCACGGTTAAATTTACCCGTACGCTTATCTTCAACCAGGGCATATCCCAGGCTCGGTACGCTGTGTTCTGTTCCTATAACATGTATCGAGTACCCGTCCCGCTTTATTATATCCCCGGCTTCAAGGTCTATGCCTTCTATTTCAAAACGCAGTTTGTAATATCCAAGTGCACTCAGTATTCTTACGAATTCATGCACCCGGTGAGGGCCGTATATCTTCAGGGGCTCTGTCCTGCCATGAAATGACATCGTCTGTATCAGTCCGGGTATGCCAAGTATGTGGTCTGCATGAAAATGAGATATGAATATGGAGGACAGTGCCTTCATTCCGGTCTTGGCCCGCATCATCTGCTGCTGTGTTCCTTCGCCACAGTCAAAGAGCATTAGTTCACCTTCACGGTTGACCATTGTAGCCGAAGTGTTGCGGTCTTTTGTCGGGAGGGAACCGGCTGTACCGAGAAAAATTACACGAAACATGGGTTCTATTTAGTGATTGCAATATTTATCAATTGCTTTGTGGATTCGGTGATTATGATGCTCTGTATTCTCTAACTTCTTCAATTGCTTCAATTCTGCAAGAGGCGTTATGAAACCATTCGAAAAGTTCATATAGAATCTTATTATTAATGGTACGTCCATAAGTCATATTTGTTTAAAGAACAGAATCAAGTTCACTTTTCACACTGATTAAGAGGATATATCATGAAATGGCAAGGCAGATCCAAGAGGACATATACAGGTGCCAAGATCAAGGCAGCACGTGGTAAGAGAAAATACGAATTAGGCCGTGAGTCTGCTGACACACACATAGACGACACCAAGAGGAAGAACATTTCCACAACCGGTGGTAACAGGAAGGTCAGACTTCTGCAGTGTAATGTTGCAAATGTCACCGATTCTCAGGGGAAGTCACAGCAGTCAGCAATTGAGAATGTAATTGACAATGTTGCAAATGAACACTATGTCAGGCGTAACATCCTTACAAAGGGTTCAGTTGTAAAGACCGCTCTCGGCAATGCAAGAATCACAAGCCGTCCTGGTCAGGATGGTGTGGTTAACGCAGTATTGCTCGAGTAAGCGAAAAATCTCTTTATTTTTTCTTTTCTTATTATGGGGTTGCTCAATATGGACGAAAAAACACGTCATATCCTGGAATGTCTCGAAGAAGATGCGAGAATTTCACATGAGAAGATCGCAACCCTCACAGGCATGCCCGTTGGAGAGGTTAGCAGGATCATCAAGGACATGGAAAACAGCGGTGTAATACGTAAGTATAAGACCGTGATCGACTGGGACCTTGCAGGTGATGAGAACGTATACGCTATAATCGAACTGAAGGTAAGTCTTGAACGCAGCCTTGGATATCAGGCCCTTGTGGAACGCCTGTATAAGTTTCCCGAGGTCCGCTCTGTAAGACTGCTCTCAGGTCAGTATGATCTCTCGCTCACGGTTTCCGGCAGTTCCATGAAAGAGGTTGCTTTCTTTGTTGCGGAGAAGATATCAACCCTCGAGCAGGTGCAGCACACAGCCACGCACTTTGTCCTGAAAACCTACAAAGAGGACGGAGTGATCCTTTATGAGCAGGACCATCTCGCACGCCTGCCTGTAACTCCTTAACTCCATTTGATTTTGTTAACAAAGGATGTATGATGTATGAGAAAAACATGCCATCCCTCAAGATTCGTTGCAGATGTAATTAACCGGGTACCTCCTTCCGGTATTCGTCGCTATTTCGACCTTGCGTCCGAGATAGACGATGCTATATCCCTGGGTGTGGGCGAACCTGATTTTGTTACTCCGTGGCATATCCGTGAGGCATGTATACATTCCCTGGAATGCGGGGAGACCTCATATACTTCCAACTACGGTCTCATGGAGCTGCGTGAGGAGATTTCTAAATCATTTTCCGGGAAGTATAATATAAGTTATAATCCCGAGTCTGAAATACTCGTAACATCCGGTGTAAGTGAAGCACTAGATGTTGCCATCCGTTCTATCACAAATCCCGGCGATGAGATTATCATACCTCAACCATCTTATGTTGCCTATGTGCCTTCTGTGATGTTTGCAGGAGGAGTGCCTGTTCCTGTGATGAACAGTATCGAGAACAACTTCAGGTTGCTGCCTGAAGATCTTGAGGCCGCTATCACTGATAAGACCAAGGCTTTGATCCTGAACTATCCGAACAATCCCACCGGTGCCACCATGAGCCGGAAGGACCTTGAGGCCATAGCTGATGTGGTTGCGGAACATGATATAATGGTAATCTCGGATGAGGTCTATGACTGTCTGACCTACAATGGCGGACATACATGTTTTTCCTCTCTGGAAGGAATGCGTGACAGGACGATATTGCTCAATGGTTTTTCCAAGGCGTATGCAATGACGGGTTTCAGACTGGCGTTTGCCATGGCACCTCCGGAGATCATAGCTTCAATGATGCTCATCCACCAGTACTGCATGCTATGTGCGCCTATAATCGCTCAGCTTGGCGCTATCGAAGCCCTGCGCAACGGCCAGACCGAAATGGAAAAGATGGTGCGTGACTATGACAGACGACGCCACCTTATCGTCAGTGGCCTCAACAAGATAGGACTGGACTGCTTCGAGCCCAAGGGTGCGTTCTATGCCTTCCCGTCAGTCAAAAATACCGGCTTAAGCTCCGAGGAATTCGCCGAGCGCCTTCTTTTCGAGCAGAAGGTTGTCACCATTCCCGGCAATGTGTTCGGTGAGGCCGGAAACGGTTTTTTGCGCTGTTCCTATGCAACTTCCATGCAGGAGATAGAAGAGGCACTTGCAAGGATCGAGGCTTTTGTGGATGGATTGTAATATCAGATGACTAATCCGTTCATGCAATTTTTCACCATACTTTTACTGACTATTTTTTGATTTGTTTTTCACCACAAAATCATTTTAAAGAAATGTATATTATTTATATATCATAATATTATTATATGAATAGTCTATACTCTTTGAATATGTGAATTCAGAATAGGCTTTTATATGCCGGTTGGGAAAAACATAAATGCTAAAGGTACTGATTTTCGAGGACAGTGAGAACCGCAGTGTTTTCAGGAAAAAGCTTGAGGATATGGGACATTTGGTATCTGTAGTGTCTCCCGAAAGGGCCGATGTTCCCGGGCAGCTCAGCGCTCACGGACCAGATTTTGTCTGTTTTTTCGCGAAAGGGTATAATGATAAGGTTCTCGATGAATTAATAATATTCAATAAGCAGAATCAGATTCCTTTTATTGTTGCTGTATCAGATCTTGACGATTCATTGTTTGATCGCCTTGACGGCTTGAAGTTTGCTGAGTACATAAAAGAACCTTTCAGTAAAGCTGAACTCAGTTATACTATTAATAAGCTAATTGAGCTTAAGTCAGACCTTACTGAACTCCATGATCAGAAAAAAAGGTATAATGGTGTGGTCGATAATCCGCTCTATGGTTTTGCACGGCATGAGGTCATAACGAATGAACAGCTAGAACCCATTGATTACAGATTCCTTGAAATCAACAAGGTCTTTGAAAACCTAACCGGACTTAAGAGGGCTGAAATAATTGGGAAAAAAGTAACAGAGTTCCTGCCGGGTATAGGGGAAGACACCGATCTGATAGAATCATATGGAAAGGTTGCTCTGGAAGGTACGACAAAACGTTTTTCTCAATATGTCCCTGAACTTGGCCGCCATTATGATATTCATGCCTATTCTCCTGAGGAGGGACAGTTTGTCACTGTTTTCATTGATGTTACTGAAATTAAGACTGTAGAGAAGGCTCTCCGGGAAAGTGAGGAGAAGTTCCGTCTTATAGCTGAAAACTCAAATGATGTAATATGGCTGATGGATAAAAATGGTCAATTCCTTTATCTGAGTCCTTCCGTGGAAAAACTCAGGGGCTATACTCCTGAAGAGATAATCGACCTCCCACTTGATCGGAAACTCACTCCCGAATCCTTTGAATATGCCAGTGGGATACTTGGGACATTTAGCAGAGATTTCAAAAAAGGAATACTTCCGGACACTCCGCGGATAATTGAAGTAGAGCAGCCATGTAAGGATGGGTCTACCGTATGGGTGGAAATCCACATCAATCCGGTTCTTGATGAGGAAGGAAATTTCAGGTTCTTCCTGGGCATCAGCCGCAATATCCATGAGCGTAAGAGGAATGAGCAGAAGCTGGAAAAACAAAGAAATATACTGAATTCAATTTTTGATCTTGCACCTACGCCGATGCTTCTCATCAATCAGATCGGTGTTATTGAGGATATTAATTCTGCGTGTGTTGATGTCACTGGAAAGGATAAGAGCTCAATGCTTGGTCTAAGAGCCGGGGAAGCTTTTTCCTGTCCGAATTCATTTAACGGTTATGGCTGTGGTACCACAGAGGACTGCAATAGTTGTATTTTTAAAAATACTGCCCTGGAGACGATCATGAATCGCACGGGCCTTTCCAGAAGAGAGGGTAGTTTTACTATGGTCCTGCCGGATGGTTCTGAGGATGTAAGGGATGTTCTCATCTCCACTTCTTATCTTGATATGGATAACAGTGCAAGGGTAATGTATTGTATACATGACATTACTGAGAGCAAAAAAGCTGAGAATATATTAAAGGAAAGTGAAGAGCGCCTGCAGACCCTATATGGTAACATGCCCGGAGGAACTCTGATAATCGGGCGGGATTATATTATAGAAGATGTGAACCAGCGTACCTGTGAGATCACCGGATTCAAAAAAGATGAACTCATAGGACAGCCCTGCGATATAATATGTCCCAAGGGCTCTCTTTCAAAGTTGTGTCCCATCTGGGTAGAAGGTCTGGAAGGTTTCCAGGGTATGGATACTGCTGTCAAGCGTAAAGACGGAACTAAAAATCCTGTTCTGAAAAACGCCAAGAGAATTACTATTGATGGAAAACCGTGTATTCTTGAGAATTTCCAGGACATCTCTGGACAAAAGGAAGCAGAAGAGGCTTTGATAAACTCCAAGATGATCGCTGAGATGGAAAGCAGGACAAAGAGCGAGTTCCTTGCCAGTATGAGTCACGAGATCAGAACTCCGCTTAATGCGATTATAGGCTACTCTGATATGTTACTTGAAGGTATGCTGGGAGAAATGAGTGATAAACAGCGAAGGTCACTGGGACATATTTCCACAAGTGGAAAGCATCTTCTTGAACTAATCAATGATATTCTGGACCTGTCCAAAGTGGAATCCGGAAGAATGGAACTGAACTATGAGCGTTTCAATGTGGCTGAGATCATTGAAAACGTAACAGGTATTGTTACTCCCCTGGCGAAAAAGAGCAGAATAGAACTTAAAACCTCTTTTGAGAATGGGGACATGTTCGTGACTGCGGACAGAATACGCTTTAAGCAGATCCTTTACAATCTTGTCAGTAATGCCATCAAGTTCACTCCTGATAACGGAAGCGTGGAAATCAATGTAGTTGAAAGAAATGGCATGCTGGAAGTTTCGGTGATTGATACGGGCATAGGTATATCTCCGGAAGATCAGCAAAAACTGTTTGAACCCTTCAGTCAGGTGGATTCGGATATGTCCCGGCAGCATGATGGGACGGGTCTTGGTCTTTCACTTGTTAAACAGTTCGTTGAACTGCATGGTGGAAGTATTAATGTCGAAAGCGAGGTTGGAAAAGGGAGCAAGTTCTCTTTCAGCATTCCTGTTAGAATCCCGGTTGAAGAAGATAATTAGTACTTTAACTTTGATCGCACAATTCTTTTTTATTTGCTTTTGCCGGATCAAAAGAACTGGTATCCGTATATTGCGAGTTCCGCAAGTATCAGGGTAAGTGCAAAGTTTCCTGCAAGCAGGGGAGGAACCATTT
The DNA here is from genome assembly GCF_013388255.1 of Methanolobus zinderi. NCBI lineage: Archaea > Methanobacteriati > Methanobacteriota > Methanomicrobia > Methanosarcinales > Methanosarcinaceae > Methanolobus > Methanolobus zinderi. The sequence goes on along the minus strand of NZ_CP058215.1, from coordinate 1,769,701 downwards.
TCTTCAGGGGAAAGCCCAGGATCGCAAGAACAATCGCAAGTATATCACTTGGAAGTGGGGTCAGTGAATAGAAGAAGATCAGCAATATGATCGTCCTGTCACTGACCTTCTCCACAAGCTGCAGGAATCTGTTGATGTATTTCCCATATGTGGGGGTTACACAGCTTCTCCCTTTTTTGCCGACAACGTAAAATACAATATCTCCCAGTGTCAGACCTACACTTGCAAAAATTGCAAGGTATACGGGATTCACTCCGCCGAGAGAAATTGTGACCAGCGCAGTGTAGAAGGATGTTGAAGTGAATGCAGATACTCCGCCGCTTGCTGCAAGAAGGAACACAATGAGGTATGTGTTTTGCACTCCCAGAAACTCGACTACCTTTTCAGGCGGGTAGTATACAAGTAGAACGGACCATGCAATTATGAATAATACCAGTGATATTGCAACTAAAAGATCTTTTCTTTTTGAAGAGCCTGTATTGTTGACAAGTTTACACGAATTTACATGATCGTCTGTATAATCTGTGTCACCGGTCATATTTGCAGATGGCATTACCTGGTATAGAATGACCGGTTCCCATATAATTGCTGTCTTTTATGGATATTTTTTCAGCAGTTCAATAAATTCAGTCGCTTTTTTCGTCAATCGCAGGATTTATGGATTCAGGTAAAAGGTTCTTCGGTGTTAGGTATTCCTCATGAAACATTCTTGCCATGAGCACTACATACGACAACAATAGGGGACCTATGATGATGCCCAGCAGCCCGAACAGGTTAAGACCGATGATCACTCCGATCAGTGATACAAGCGGATGGATCTTACCTACCTTTTCCTGTATTGCGGGACGGAGGAAGTTATCGACAGAACTCAGTATCACACCACCTATCAGTACTCCTGCGGCACTAAAATAATCCTGCTGCAGCAGCTGGAATATGACTGCAGGTATCCAGATGATGGGAGGGCCCACAACAGGCAGGAAAGAAAGGACCGCAGTGATAAAACCCCAGAGTACGGCACCTTCTATATCCAGTAAGTAGAATGTTAGAGCAAGTATCCCTCCCTGTACGACTGCAATTACGCCGGAGCTTATCATGGTGGTCTGTACAAGTAATCTGAATTCGGCAAGAAGACGATCTGTATTCTTTTCATTGAAGGGAAACGCTCTCTGAAGATCCTTTAAAAAAGCTGAATTCTCACCTACGAAAAGGTAGAAAAGCAGGAAATACATGATGATGAACTCAATTGCTCTTCTCCCAACTTCCTGTATGGCATCCAGTACCATTACGCTGAAGTATTTGGCAATTCCCGTAGCCAGCTCCAGCAGCCTTTCCTGCAGGTTAATCTCTACAGGTAGTAGTTCTCTGCTTACCTGAAGTACGTGGATATTGACGGCTTCCGCATAGGCAGTGATCTCATCGATATTTAGAAGGGCGTTCTGTGCCTGGAAGACGACTATTGTGAATAATACATAGAGAGGAATAAGGATTATTATTATCGATAAAATGATCATTGTAATTGCAGCTATGGAAGGCCTGACCTTAAGACGGGACGTGAGAAGATTATACAGTGGCCTGAGTAGCACATATAATATGAAAGCACCAAAAAAAGCATTTATGTAAGGATATAGTGCATAGGCAAGCACGACCGACAGTATGGCCAGTACCAGCAATGCCTGTGACATCTTCCCGAAGCTTTCCATGCTTCTCTTTTACACTATCCTGATATATAAATTAATATCATTGAATAATGAAAATATATTAGTTATATAATCTGTCAGCTGGCATCTGGATTTAGTAGTTAATGCTCATGTATGTTGTCTGTCATACATCTGTATATGCCTGTGCGTCACTGCAATGTATGGGATTTTTCTTTATATACTTGCCTGAACTTTTTCTGACCCACAGTCTTTTAAATAAGAACAACTTTGTTCTATCTTGTCAGCTTAGATCTGCTCGATGGGAGTAAGCAAAAATTGCAAAAAAGGTGCCAGTTGTCATGTCATTAATGAAACACATCAATAGTTTCCAGCGTCTTATTGTCTGGATTATAATACTGCTGATGGTAGTTGTGATCATGAGTGCGACACTTGAGATCGGATGGATTATCCTCTACGACCTTATAACGCCTCCCTTTATGATAGTTGATGTTAATCAGATACTTGATATCTTCAGTCTTATCTTCATTGTGATCATAGGTATAGAATTGCTTGAGACTATCAAAATGGTCCTCGAGGAATCAATAATGAATGTGGATGTCATTATACTGGTAGGTCTTACTGCAGTAGTTCGTAAGATATTGATAATTGATATAAAAGAGACCGAGCCGATGTTCCTTGTCGGGATGGGTGTGCTCATAGTTGCTCTTGCGGCTACATATTATCTGGTTATAGTTTCAGGGAAGCAATTCAAGTGTTCTATTGAATGAGAGGAATCATTCTTTTCTTTTTAATTTTTGACGCATGCACTTCTTTTTCTCTAAACGTATTATGGTATATATTTGATGTAATGTATATTTGATTATCTTCTTTATGCTATATACAAGAAAGTGGATAATACGATTTCGTGATTTATACTCTACTTGTTTTTGATCCAGCTCTAGCAAATATAGGTCCCTGTGATTGGATATTTCGGGCTTTGATGTGCTAGTAGAAGCACTTGTTATGGTCTGTTTGTAGATTTGGAAAAGCTAAAGCATATAGTTTTTACACAGGGTATTATATTCATGGATATTTGTTTATGATTATGTATGAAACAGACACAGTCAGCGGTGTATGATTATTTATGATTTTCTATGAAAATGTAATGTTTATTCATATTATTTCCTATTGTGTATTACGGATTTGTATGCTGCTTATGTTCTAATCACATGTCTGTTATGCTTTATTCATAACATGTTCTAATATCGTCACAATTAAGTGTTAGCTGTTCCTCATTATCATAATTATTATACAAGTTAATATAGATATGTTTATATATAGGTGTGGTATGATATAGGGCTGTACTAACACAAACATGCATGTGTGGTACCCTGTGCGCTGGTGGCATGAATTGCTATCACCGCAGCCGCTGAACCAAGAAGTTTGCTTTCAGAAGGAACGTGGATGCGATTCCTCTCTCCTATCCCCAACATACAATCCACGTTCCATGTTTCAGCTCTGATCTCCTGCAGGAAGCTTCAGTTATTCACCTGACAGTATTATTTTTCTTCAGGATCCTCCAATCACTTAAATAGCACTGCTGCCATAAACTTAAAATGGTGAGTAAGTACGTACTGTCCGAACTGTGGTGAATATAATCCCGAATATCTTGAAGAATGTCGCAATTGCGGAGCTTCTCTGGTGAAAGATCCGGGCTATGCCGGTTTCTGGAAAAGATTTGTTGCCGCGATATTCGATGCTGTGATCGTTGCTTTGATAGGCGGAATCATTGCAGTTTTCCTGGGTGCGATTTTCGGAGGCATTACCGGAAGTGTTGTGGGAGTATTCGCTCGTGAAGGCTTCTTTCCTGCATTCTTTTCCACAATGGTATTCTTTATCATGGCAATCTTTCTGCTGATCCGCTGGCTCTACTTTGCGATCATGGAAAGCTCGTCATACCAGGCGACATTCGGTAAACAGTTGCTGGATATAAAAGTCACTGACATGGAAGGAAAGCGCATCTCTTTCTGGAGAGCAATGGTCAGATACTTCGCAAAGATACTCTCGGGAATGATTTTCTATCTGGGTTATCTGATGATAGGCTTCACTGAAAAAAAGCAGGGTCTGCACGATATAATCGCAGGCACACTTGTTGTCAATGACCGGTAGTTCTTATACAGGCCGTCTGGAATTGTGAATAACTCAAATCATCCCGGAGGGTCCGGCGAAGCCGGCGTTCCCTGTCAACACGAATGAAAATGGTTCGCAGACCGTATTTCAGAATAGTTTTTGCCGGTCTTCATTATGTGTCTACCCTGATGTTTGAAGTCTACTGCTGGAATAAATCCAGCATTCTTCTGTGCATCAGCGGCGAGTCGTGCCGCATGTGACGGATGGTCATGCTGTTATTAGTTTGCTGGCTGTCTTCAGCAGGATCTCTGCAGAGCAGGAAATATTTCACTTAACCAGTTCTTTGTCGAAGTTCTCAATGAGATCGCCCATTTTCCGGTACCATTCGTCAACGGTCTTCCTTATCATCTCTTTGACCCTGGCTGGTTTGATTGCCACATATTCGTAGTAATAACCGCCGATATCTATGGATCTTGTCTCTCTGTAAACGAGGCCTGCCGAGATGAGATTCTGTAAAGAACGGTAGGCTGTGCTGCGTTCCCTTTCCAGAAGATCTCCGAGCTGTTCTGCCGTCATTGGGCCGTTTTCAAGAAGTTTCTTGTAAGTACTTATGTCAAGTTCTTTCAGGCCAAGTACGCATTTAGCCATATCTTCGCATTTACAATCTGCTCTTAACATCTCAGGGATTGAACTTGCCATTCTCTGTCCTCTCTCGAAAATATTTCTTAAAAAGGGCTGATCCTGCGCCCTTGTATGGTTTATGCAAAACCGTATATTGTCTGCGTCAATTATATATATAGTTTGCCGGGATACTTCACTCCCTTGACCCCTATAATACCCGAGAACGAACGATCAGAAAAGCCACTGGACACGGATGAGCTGATCTATCATCCTGATATGATACGTGCCAATGAGTGGGTACTCGATGAATACGAGGCCCCGGAGAGGGACGTCTGTATATTTGTTCCCTGCTCAAAAAAAAAGCCATATCATGAGAGTCCTTCTCATAAGATATTCGATAAAGTCATATTCAGTCTTCTGGATCCAGAAGATGTCCATATTGTTGTCTTCGGGACCTGTGGCATAACTCCCCGGGAGCTGGATACGAAATATCCTTTCATGGATTATAAGTTCATAATGGGAAAATGCAATGTTGCAGCCGTTAAGCGTGATTTTTTAAAGATGGAAAGTGAACGTCTTGCAAGCTATCTGGAAAAAACGCGCAATAAATACAAACATCGCATAGCATATTGCATAGGTGATTTCAGGAAGGCAATGGTAAAAGCCCTTGAAATAACCGATGTTCAGGTGACAATTGTCCCAAAGGAAGAAACCATACAGCAAAACCTACAGCTTGACAAGAAATTTATCTATGGCAGCCTGAACCAGAAAAGCTATCTCAGGGATTTTGCAGATGCAATTGCTGCTGTCACAGGTTCCACTGTGCAGGGGATTGAATTTTCTGATGAAAAGGATACTGAAGATAATGACTGGTTCAGATTATAATATTATGGGTTCTGCAGTTTTAGCTCAAAACTGATTTTTGAATGATTTCAATAAAAAGAGAAATAAGGTGGCTTTGTGCCACTTATTCGAGGTATGGCGATTGTGCGAGTACGGACATACCGTTGTCTGAGATGTTAAGCACGCGGACCTCATTGATAGTTCCGGAACCTCTCATCTTCATAACATAGATCGAGCGCTGGAGATTGTTTCCGGAGATTATGCGTCCTAGTTTGATAACGGAATCAGCTCCGTATTCTACCATCTCGTCAAGATCATACATGGAGCCCACCGTAATAACCGATGTGACATCATGCTTGCGGAACACGCTGAATACATCGTCTATGAGTGTTCTCAGCTTGTAATTGGATTCAATGGCCAGAAAGAGCGCTTCAATGGAATCGATAAATACCCTTGTGGGCTTTTCTTCTTCGATCTTGCTTTCAACAAGTTTCTTGAAACTTTTAATTAACTCTGATGGCGCAATTTCCACACTTTTCTGAAGACGCAGGCTGGGGTCTGTGATATCCACAAAGGTGAGTTTTCCGTCGTTAACATATTCCTCAAGGTCCCAGTTAAAAGATGTCTTCATTTCCCTTACAATTGATTTTGATTCCTCGGAAGTAATGATACACATGACATTCTCGCCGTTCTTTGCTCCCTCGACGATGAACTGTGTTCCGAAGATTGTCTTACCTGTACCGGAGTCTCCGGAAACTACGTTCGCAGTGCCCGCAAAGAAACCTCCGCGAAGCATTTCATCCAGCCCAGGTATTCCCGTCCCTATTCTCTCTGGTAAGTCTGCATCTGACACATATACCACCTAATGAAAAATTCAGTAGATATTGATTTCGTTCCCAAATTTAATAACTGTATTGGCTGCATAAAAGGCTACTCGTAATTGCCTTAAGTTTTGTGGTAACCTTTTTGTCTATCCCTCAATTACTTGAGCATAGTTTATTATGCCATTCTAATATAAAAACGCATGTATTTATTTATAATGAGTAGTAAAAATGTTTTGTCAACAATCAGGAATATATCCTTTGAGCATTAGGTATTCAACCGAAAAGGGCATGTGCTGCGAGCCATTATATTTAACTACTAGTTTCGATTTGCTTTTTGGAGATCAATATGACATTTACAGATGAATTGAACAGTGATGAGAAAGAGCTGCTGGATAAAGTGATCAGGGGAGAGGTATCCTTTCACCGGCTGGATTCGATGACAGATAAAGAAACTGCTATAAAGATCAGGCGAAATGCTGTGGAGGCAGCTTCTGAAACATCCTTTGAACATATACAGGATCATTCATTGAATGTGGAAGAGGTAACAAAACGCAATATCGAAAATATGATAGGTGTGGTGCAGATACCGCTTGGCGTCGCCGGACCTGTGAATGTAAAGGGTGAGTTTGCAGAGGGTTCCTACTATCTTCCGCTGGCAACCACCGAGGGTGCACTGGTTGCCAGTGTGAATCGTGGATGCTCGGTTATCAGAAAATCCGATGGTGCAAGCGTACGTATATTCCAGGATCAGATGACCAGGGCTCCTGTTTTCAAACTTGATGATGTGGTAAAGGCAAAGGAATTCGCAGAATGGATAAAACAGCCCGGTATACTGGAACAGATGAAGGAAAAGGCATCCGAGACCACAAGGTTTGGAGAACTCATTGATGTGGAACCCTATGTAACGGGAAATACTGTCTATCTGCGCTTTTCATATGATACCAAGGATGCCATGGGAATGAACATGGTGACTATCGCCACAGATACTCTGACAACACTGATCGAGGATGAGTTCGGTGCCATACCGGTATCCCTTTCCGGTAATATGTGCATAGATAAGAAACCTGCTGCAGTAAACACCATACTAGGTAGGGGAAAGACCGTTGCCGCAGATGTTATCATTCCTGCAGAACTTGTCAAAGACCGGCTAAAATGTGATCCTGATACAATGGTCGAGGTAAACTACAGAAAGAACCTCCTTGGCTCCGCACGTGCCGGCTCACTTGGTTATAATGCACATGCGGCAAATATCATAGCTGCAATGTTCATCGCATGCGGACAGGACGCAGCCCATGTGGTTGAAGGCAGTACTGCCATCACGACAATGGAAATAACAAAATATGGGGATCTCTACTGTTCCGTAACCCTGCCCGCCTTACCTGTGGGTACTGTGGGTGGAGGTACGGGGCTTGGTCCGCAGACAGACTGCCTCAATATGCTTGGTGTAAAAGGTTCGGGTAACCCGCCAGGAAGCAATTCAAAGAAGTTTGCAGAAATAGTCGCAACTGCAGTGCTGGCTGGTGAGATTTCACTGGTAGGTGCGCAGGCCGCAGGACACCTTGCCAGGGCACATGCCGAGCTGGGTCGTTAGGAGTCTGTTTGAATCAGTACAGGCAGGTTCATATTTTTAAGTTCTTGCCTGTATGGTATGAAATTGAAATAAAAGAGTAGAGAAAAGCGGGTATAGTTTTCGGATCACAACTTTTCCCTGGCTTTCTCCAGAACCGCGGAACACTCATCCATTTTCTTTTCTGCAAGCAGGATGTCTTCCGCAAGTTCGTCATAACCTGCTTCCTTCACTTTTTCAGCCCATTCCTTGAAGCTCTTGCTGTGACTGTGGTTATGCTCTATCCAGTGTTCAAGCAGATGTGTCAGCTTATCCCTGTCAATTTCTGTCGTCATGTACTCACCTGATCTCTAATCAAAGTAGATGCTGAATCTCTAAATATCTGCCGGGCTGGTTATCTCGCCTGTGATCGCAGAAGCTGCGGCAGTTGCCGGAGATGCAAGATAGATGTATCCTCCGGTTCCCATTCTGCCCTTGAAGTTACGGTTGGCGGTTGATATGCATACCTCGCCCTTTCCTATAACTCCCATATGTCCTCCAAGACAGGGTCCGCATCCGGGAGATCCGATAATTGCGCCTGCCTCAAGAAGCGTTTCGATAACACCTTTTCTTACGGCCTCGATCAAAACTTCCCTTGATGCGGGTACAACTATGGTTCTGACCGCGACTTTCTCTCCTCTGAGAATGTCAGCAGCAGCTTCGAGATCCTCAAGTCTGCCGTTTGTGCATGTTCCGATAAAGGCCTGATCTATTCTGGTTGCAGGAATGTCAGAGATATTGTGAACATTATCTACATTATGGGGACAGGCAACCTGGGGCTCCAGCTCCCCGGCATCGAAATGGTATTCCTCTGCATAGGATGCATCTTCGTCTGCGTACAAAGGTTCGTATTCTTCCACAGCACGTTCTTTGAGGTAATCAAAAGTGGTTTTATCAGGTGGTACGATGCCAGTCTTGGCACCCATCTCAATTGCCATATTACACAATGTCATCCTGCCGGCCATGGAAAGGTCTTCGATCGTGTTTCCATAGAACTCAGCAGCTTTGTAGGTAGCACCGGCAACACCAAGTGTCCCGATGATCTTCAGCGTAAGGTCCTTGGCAGAGACATTTTTGTCAAGTTTTCCTTCGGCAGTGATCCTTATGCTTTCAGGAACCCTGAACCAGAGTTTTCCGCTGGCGAATATCTCTGACATATCGGTTGCTCCCACGCCGGTTCCGAATGCTCCGAAAGCGCCATAGGTACAGGTATGCGAATCGGCTCCCACAACAAGTTTTCCCGGCAGGGCAAATCCTTTTTCAGGCATCAGTTGATGGCATATGCCTTCCCCGACATCAAAGAAGTTCTTGATATTCTGCTCTTTTATCCATCCCCGGATATCTGCCTGCAGGGCAGCGGTTGTATCAGTATTGGCAGGAGTGAGATGGTCGAATGGAATAACGATCCTTTCCGGATTCCATACCTTGTCTATCTCCATTTCCTTGAAAGATCGCACGGCAAGTACGCTGGTCCCGTCGTGGGCCATGGCGTAGTCCACATCCGCTATAACAAAGTCATTTGCTTTGACTTCTTTTCCCGCCGCGCGGCTAAAGATCTTTTCACTTATAGTACTCAAAAAAATATCTCCGTTTCTAGTGTTATAGATATGCAAGACTAGATAGCCAGTTATAAAATCTTCGATTAGAATGGCTGCTATCCGGTAAAAAATAGAGAAATTGAGGCCGAAGTCCACAATATGATCGGTGATATCCGACAGATTCAGGCAAGCCTTTTGAGCTTTTCGATGTTCTCAAGCACAGATCTGCTCTCAAGTATCACTTTTTGCTCAATGGTCTGCACAATCTCTTCAAGAGGGGTTGTCAGTCGGTATAACTTGACAGGCCTGCCTTTTCCTTCGGTCTTTTTCTCTTCGCGTATGTTAACCCAGTCGTTCTCTTTGAGATATCTCATAGCGATACTTACTTCGGGTTGTCTCAGGTTTGAAATATATTCGATTTCCCTTGATGTTATCTCATCCCCACTTGACAGGGATGCAAGTGTCAGTGCAACAGGCCTGTTTATTTCGAGTTTCCTGAGCAGTTCGACAATCTCATACTCCTTTTCGCTCATATTGTGGGGCTTTTTCTCTCTCATAATATCACCAAATGGATTTGAAGGTAAACGATTATAGTGGAATTAATTATCAGAATACGCTGCTAATGTTTCACAATTCAGCGTTGATCTGGCGGATGAAGGTGGTGTGTCCTGGACAGCACAACTCTTCAACTATTATAAGTATTTATTATATATTAATCCGTATTATAATACAATAGTGAGGCCGGAACATGTATTTTTCAGAATATATGATTGATTGTATAGCGTTCAATGCTAACGTTACACTCGACCTATCAGCTAAAGAACAGAAATATTTTGTTTCTTGTTCAATGCTTGCTTTTTTCTCATTTGAGACAAAAATCTCCCTGTAACGCCAGTCAACTAATATCGCTACCCTTAAATCCCAATAATAAAAATATTAAATGAGGGTTATTATGAAACTAAAAATGCTGATAGTTCTGGTATTGTTTATAGCTGTGGCTGCCTCCGGCTGTAGTGACAGTGAGACTACGACCTATGAAACCGAAGAAGGAGAGGAAATTGAAGTAACGTCCACTAACGGGGATGACTGGTGCCCTGTAGGCAGTTCATGGACCTCTTCAAATCCAAATACAGGTGAGCAGGTTTCCATGGTAGTTACAGGAAAAGAGATGGTTGACGGTGTGGAAATGTGCCAGGCAGAGTTCAATTCCAACAATCCGGAAGATGAGATTGCCAGGATAGAGTACATGTGGTCGGAAGATGGTGAGATCTTTAGCTGGAAGTACTTTGATGAGAATGAGAATCTCGTAAGTGAGATGAGCATGAAGGACGGAACCATGACCATGGTTGATGAGGAGGGCAATGTCAATACGATAACAACGGGTCAATAAAAGCAGATCGAAATATCGTTTTAATCAAAAAACTCTCTTTATCTTCTTTTATTTTGTTTCTATTATTGAATACAGAAATAACTATCAACTATCTTAATGTTGAATTTGAAAAAAAGTTCTTGTGGTGGGCCCGCTGAGATTCGAACTCAGGACCTCACGGTTATCAGCCGTGCGCTCCACCTAGCTAAGCTACGGGCCCAATGCGATTATAATGTCAGTCGATGATGCTATTCATCACGCGACACTCCAAATACGCATACAGATACTTTAACATTTCGCTTGCATGCATGATCAATTATAATATTATTTTGGACGTTGCTGCACGGGTATTATTCTATAGCGACAGCTTTATTTGAGATAATGGTTTTATGTGCTAAAATACTGATACTGGGCTGGTAGATCAGGGGAAGATCGCTACCTTGGCATGGTAGAGGCCTCGGGTTCAATTCCCGACCAGTCCACCATTCTTTTGCAAGTGAATCTATTATTGAATCTTATTCTTCCGTGTAAATCGGAAATCTCAGGTGAACTGTCGTACCTGAATTCTCTTTACTTTCGATTCTGATGTCTCCTCCGTGGTCCTCACATATTTTCTTACACATGTGGAGACCTATCCCTGTTCCGCTGAATTTGCGTGTTTTTGAACCATCTCCCTGATAGAACACATCAAAGATCTTTTCAAGTTTTTCTTCGCTGATGCCCACACCGTCGTCTGCAATGCTTATGCTGACATGCTTGTTATCAGACTCTGCGGTTATGCTTATTGTTCCACCGTTGTATGTGAATTTGTATGCATTGTTAAGCAAATGTATGAAAAGCTCGCTGATGTAGTCTTTATCGGCATATATCAAAGGGAGTGTTTCGCCTGGCTCGAATACGATTTTCTTCTGTGAATCGCTGTTCTCCATGGATGTGATGGATATTGCCTTATTTATCACATCTGTTAGTTGCAGGAAGTCACGCTCGTAATTGAACTCCTTTGTCTGCAGGGAGCTCAGGTAAAGTAAGGAGTCTATAAGACGTTTCAGGTGTTCACCGTTCTTGATCACAATGCTGAGTATTTCTTTCTGCCTGCCATTCAGCTTCCCGAAATATTCCTCGGACAACAATCCGCTGTATCCCACGATCGGCATAAGCGGGGTTCTTAGCTCGTGGCTTACGTTTGCAAGGAAATTCCTCTTTATCTCTTCCACATATTTCATTTCACTATTTAGCTGCTGCAATTCAACATTGAGTTTTGTAAGTTCCTCTGTGTAACTTCTGAGTTTCTCATCTGCTTTTATGTGCTCAATTATTTCCCACATCCCTTCCATCAGTAGCATGAGCTGGTGTATGTCCGATTGATCGTAATCGTTGTCCTTGTTGGCAACACCTGCAACACCAACCAGTTTCTTTCCATCGAATATGGGTACGTTAAGAGTGCGTTCCAGTTTTATGTGTCCTGGGGGATATCCTTTCTTCATAGGAGACGGAGAATCGTACTCATTGAGAACAATTGGCTTTTCCTGCCTTGCCACCTCTCCCCAGAGACCTGTATTACTCAGCTGGAATACCCTGGGGCGTTCTGCAGTTTTACACTTTTTGCCAACTTCACTTGACCAAGAATCTATAGTAAGTGTGCTTCTGTCCCTGTCCAGGAATGCAATATACCCTACCTTACTACTTGTTAGATGTACACCTTTTTCAAGAGCAAAATCCGCTATTTCTTTTACAGAAAGGTCTTTTTTCCTGTTAAGGTCAAGAAGTGCTTCAAGCCTTGATTCATTAAGGTGCAGCATTTCTTCTGATCTTTTTCTTTCGGTCAGATCGATAAAAATGAAAATACTATCCCTATCTACAATGGTGTGGTTTATGTTGACTATCCGGGTACTTCCATCTTTACATAGGATCTCCCATTCTACTGGATTCGTACCCGGTAATGGGTCTTCCATTTTGGTTTTGCATTCATTGATGGCAACTTTTCTTAATCTGGTGTCCGGTATCGTTAATCTGAAAAAGTGTTCAAGGTCCGGTATGTCTGTAAGTTCATATTTAAAGGTACCAGTGAATCTCCTGTTCAGGTATTTGCTTGTCCCGTCTTCGGATGCGATCAGAATGGGTACTGATGAGAGGTCAAGGATCTTTTTGAGGTGGTTTGCCCGCTGCTCTATTTCCGCTTGCATCCGATTATTCTTCAGGGCCATGGTCATGAGAGTGCTCAAAGTGAACAGGCTGTCTATGTCTTCAGGTTTCCATTCCCCGGTCTCACTGACATTATCAAACCCGATAAACCCCTTCAGCTCTCCGTCTATGAAAACAGGCAATGACAGAACTGACTTTATATCCTGCTCTTCCATGATCTTTTTCTCTGCGGATGCCTCTGTCGGAAGGGATGCAAGATCTTTTATGTGGATCATCTCTCCTTTCTTCAGATTGCTGAGCCACCAGGGAAACATATCTATGGAAAGGTTCCGGAGTTTTTCCTTCTGGGGTTTTACACCCACAGCGCACCATTCATGCGTATTATCCATTGTGGCCTGTTTTTCATGAAAAAGGAAAAGATAACTTCTGCTTGCATTACACAACCGGCCTGTTTCCCTGAGCGCTTCATTAATGGCTTCATCGATATCATCCGGATATGCAAAGATCGAAGCTATTCTGGAAAGGGTTTCCTGTATCTTCTTTTTTCTCTCTGTTTCTTTGTTTATATCTCCATTTTTAATCTCCCGGTTCCCTGATGGATCAAAAGAAGGTGAATGTGAAACTGAGATCAATGCCATGCCGGCGTAAGCTACGACTATCTTGCTCAAAGTCTGGAAAATTCTTTTTCCAAGCATTGGTTTCATCCCTGCGATTAGAGATAATGTTCCATACAGCAAAAAATAAACCTGTATAAAAGCAATTGAATGGATAATTTGCCTGTACCCAATATCCGTGTATATCCTCAATATTGTCTATTGAGTCCATAGTTTAAATTTTTTGTTAAAATTCTTCAGGAAACTTTTGAACAGACTTTTATACCTTCAGATCAAAGTTGCAGCTCATACTAGAAAACTTTACCTTCAGGGGATATGCCAATAAGGCGGTTCCTTCAATATAAATACGGGTGAGTCTATGAAACGAACATTATTATTGCTTTTACTTATTTCAGTTCTTGCAAGCGGTTGTACTTCGCCGGACGGTGGAGATACGGGTAGCAGCGCGGTTGTAGAGTCGGGTGACTTTGTCACTGTCAATTATGTAGGTGAACTTGAGGACGGCACGGTCTTTGATACTTCCATTGAACAGGTGGCACAGGATGAAGGTATTTATAACCCTGGCCGTAGCTATGAACCTCTGGGATTTGTAGTAGGTTCCGGTCAGATGATACCCGGATTCGATGAGGCTGTTATCGGCATGTCCGTGGGAGAAGAAAAGACCGTGGAGATCCCTCCTGAAGAGGCTTATGGAGAATACAGTTCTGAGCTGGTTTTCGATGTTCCAATGGAGCAGTTTGAAAGTGCAAATATAACTCCTGTGGCAGGTGAATCCATTGCTATCCAGGGTCGCCCCTGTACAATTGTCGAGGTCTCTGAAGAGAATGTAACACTTGACTGCAATCACCAGCTGGCCGGTGAGACATTGGTATTCACAATAGAACTTGTGTCTATAGGGGACGCCGAAGGAAACAGTAGTAGTATTGCCTGAAAAAGCAGGGATTGATATGGAAAGGGAAGAAAAGGTCGTGGTAATTCTTCTGATAATGGTCTTTCTTTCACTTTCCATTGCCTATGTATTTTTCTTTTCTGAAAATGTTCCGGATACTGCGGAGTTTTCAAGTTCTTCTCAGATCGGTGATAAGGTCATGCTTGAAGGAACCGTAGTGTCCAAACGCTTTACCTATACCGGTGATCATCTTTTACTTACCGTGGATTCTGGGTCTGATATCGTAAGTGTCTTCATACCTTCTGATAATGGTGCCATGAACGCGGGATCAAGGATAAATGAAGATGATACGGTAAGTCTGTCAGGTGTTGTTGATGAATACAATGGTGAGATCGAGATTGTTATCCGGGATGAAAATGATATCACTGTTGTTTCCGCAGCTACTTGATAACAAAATCAATTAATCGCTAAAGATTTAAACGAACAGTGCGTCATAAACAAGCATGAAAGCCTGTATTATGTGTGGAGGGGAGGGCACAAGGCTGCGTCCTTTAACATTCGCAAGACCAAAGCCCAGTATCCCTATATTGAATAAATCATCGGTTGTGCATCTGATAGAACACCTTTCCAAGGAAGGATTCAACGATATTGTGATAACCCTTGGATATATGGCTGACAAGATCGAAGAGGAGCTTGGGGACGGTCGTATCTTCGGTGTGCATATCGATTATGTTTATGAGGATGAGAAACTAGGTACCGCAGGCGGAGTAAAGAATGCGGAAAAGTATCTCAGGGATGAGCCTTTTATGGTTCTCGGAGGAGACCATGTGCTCAATCTGAACCTCAGGGAAATGTACAGATTCCACGAAATCACAGATTCCCTTGTTACAATCGGTCTTCTTTCGATAGACGACCCCCGGGAATTCGGTATTGCCGATATGGATGTGAATAACAGGATACACCGTTTCCTTGAAAAGCCCGGCTCTGGTGAGATATTCAGCAATCTTGCAAGTACGGGTATATATGTATGTGATCCTTCGATATTCGACATGATACCTGCGGACACTAAATATGATTTTGCCAAGGATCTGTTCCCGGATATGCTCAGCAGGGACATGAAAATAAACGGCCTTCTTGCACGTGGTAAATGGACGGATGTGGGAAATGCCGCTGCTTACAGGCAGGCACAGCGCTGGATGCTTGAGGAACTTCCTGGTACCACTATTGCCGGTCAGTTCAGCGCAAAGGATTCACGTATCACAGGGCCGCTTCAGCTGGGGCACAATGTTTCCGTGGGTTCCAACTCAGCTATTGTCGGTCCCATCGTAATAGGTGAAAATACGGTCATCGGGGACAATGTGCTTATAGGTCCGTACACAACGATCGGTTCCAACTGTGTAATCGAGAATGATTCAAGGATACTTTCATCCTATATTTTCAATGATGTCACCATTGGAAGCAACTGCAATGTTTCCGGTTCGATAATCGATAACGGAGCAAAGATCAGTGACAATTGTAGTCTTGAGAATGGTACCGTGATCGGACCTGCTGCTGTAATAGGCAGGAACTCAACGATCCATTCCGATATACGCATATGGCCTGAGATCAAAGTAGAGGAAGGCACGAGCGTTAAAGAGGATATTCTAAACGAATCCTACGTTTGATTCTTTTTTCCTCATAGGTCGGGTTTTTATGAACAAGGTGAAAAAATGGTTATTCATATCCTTGCTCATAAGTCTTGTTTCAGGGCTCATAGTCGTACTAGTCACCTTTGATGCCGGCACCATCGATGCGCTACTGAGTATCAGGCCGGAGTTCATCCTTGCCGGTATCCTTCTTCATGGCCTCTCCTATCTTGTATGGGGTATGCGGATCAGGGCTCTCTGTCAGTCACTTGGTCACAGGATCGGAGTCCTGAGGTCTGTGGAGATTGTCACCTCCGGTAGTTTTGCAGCCTCAATAACACCTTCTTCTCTTGGAGGAGAGCCTGTCAGGATACATCTTCTGCACCTTGACAGGGTACCCCTTGGAAAGGCATCTGCGGTTGTCATCGGTGAGAGGGTACTGGATGGTATATTCATACTGTCCCTTGCTCCGTTTTCAATGTATGTGTTCAGCAGGATACTGGATAATCCCACTTTTGATGTTCTGGTGTCACTGGCAGAGATATTCCTGCTAGGGATACTTTTCCTGTCACTGTATGCCATATGGCGCCCGGAACAGACAAAAAAGCTTGCTCACCTGGTAGTCAGGAAAATAGCTCCTGTTGTTGGTACAAGGACAGATGCAAAGCTGGAAAGCATACTTGACAGGGTGGACTCGGAGCTTGAGAACTTCCACAATAGTGTTGCCTTTTTTGTAAAAGAGGACAGGAAGGGTCTTCTTATCGGTGTATTCTACACACTCATGTTCTGGCTGGTCGAATTCTCTCTGCTATATGTCATTCTCCTGGGCCTGAACCAGTATCCGGATGTACTGGTCGTCTTTGCTTCCCAGGTACTGGTAATGGTGCTTATGGCAATCCCTGCGACTCCGGGAGCAAGCGGTATGGCAGAATTCGGTGCTACAACCATCTTCTCCGTATTTGTGAGCTCTTCCCTGCTGGGAATCACAGTTGTTGCCTGGAGGGCACTGACGTTCTACATGAATTTGATCGTGGGCAGCTTTGTCAGTTTCAGGATACTCAAGGACACCGAGTTCATGAAAAAATATCTCAGGTAGTCTTGTATCATGTCTGGTCTGCAGGTTCTATCTGCAGATAATCAATCAATTGCTCTGCGTTCTCAATTTTATCCATGAAATCCTTTTTGTCAGCAAAAGGTACCTTACTGAGTATCTTTACTGCCTGCTTTTTCCCGATACCGGGTAATTCCCGTATTAACTGAACCGGTGCTTCATTTATGTACAATGGGTAGGGTATTCCCGTGATCGAACGCTGACCATGTCCTGTTACAGTTATGTCGATGAACTTACCCAGAGACATGTTTGCGGGAATTCCCACAAGCAAGGGATAGGATCCCATCTGTCGGCCGAAGCAGATATTTTTATCATTGACCTCGCAGAGCACATCCTTCAGAACAGTACCCTGTGGCACGAGTTTCCTGAGCATGGGAAGGTCAATGTCCTTTCTTATCCTTTCCTTGTATTTCAGGAACAGTTTCTTGTTCTTTGCAACAAGCTCGTCCTGGCCATACATCCGGGTTCCGGGAAATGCCATGACCTGTCGGATATTTATTCTTCTGACAAGCAGGTCTGCATCGAGTACACTTTTTAGAAAATCATAATTTAGTTCAAAGGTCTTTTTTGTCTCTCCCTTCAGACCATGTACGAAATTGATCCCGGGAAGCAATTCCGGCAGGCCATTAGAACCTCTTTTTCTCCCGACACCATTAATGATCTCTATTGCCTGAAAAACCTCTTCTGGCATGGCCTTGAGGTCGTTGGCTCTGATAACATCCGGGTCAGCACTTTCCATTCCAAGTGCTGCAACATCTCCTGGTGTATGGTACTTTGTTATGGTATTGAATATCTCCCTGCACTCGTCAGGATATGCTGCTATGGTCGCCGGGTTGGCATTATCCATATGAAGTACCTTCAGATCCGGTGCTGCCGTACGTATGCCTTTGTAGAGTTCTGAAATAATATCCGGTTGTGGTATGGGTATGTCGCCACCCGTATCCTTTGCGTGGAAACTCAGTAGGTCTGGCTGTCTGCCTATCCTGAAATATCTTGCTCCGCTCTCATAAAGAGCAGACACCTCCGAGACAACATCTTTGACCGGCCTGTAATCGGAACTTCCGTAGAATGGCTCGGTACAGAAAGAACAGTGCGTTTTACGCCCGCATCCTCTGTATGTCTCAATCTCGCACATCACTTCGGGGTAGTCCGGATGTTTTCTTATGATGAATGCTCCCATTTGACCCCAGCGCCCTATCTCTTCAACGGACCTGTATCTGTGATCAGACTTGCGATCTGTGCCGGCTTTGTTGTTCTCCAGTATGTCGTATACAAAAGCCTCAATATCTGCCCGGGATATCAGGACATCTTCATCCCGGATTCCGATTGCATTTGCAGTCTTTCCACCTTCCTTGCTGAACCCGAGGCGTATGGGTCCTCCCAGTATTTTGATACCAGAAGCTGCACTGAATATACTGTCTATCTCGCCGGGGCTTATGGGTGTTGACCGGAGGTATTTTCCGGGAACTGTCATTCCGGAAACAACAATTACGATTTTCGCTTTTTCTATCAGCCCGGCTACACTGGATGGTGATTCGCGGATCGAGTCAATGGTAGAGTAGTGTATATTATCTTCGGAGAATCCACTTTCTCTGAGTGCTCCTGCAATGTATCTTATGTAGGGTGAGATATATGGCGGAACTCCGAAACATGCGGGCTCATCCACGTATCCGTCAACGATTATGGCGTGTTCATTCATCATGTTGTATTCTTAGTTTTATCTATATTCAGAAACGGCTAATTTATTGTATACATCTCAATATACAGTATATGCTGCATTATTTGTTTATCTGGAAGATTGCCGGTCAGGGAATATCTGATTAAATTGGCTTGCCTTCCAGACGGCGTTTCATGCCCTTTCTTGCTATTGGATAAGCCATATACTTATTCCTGTTTGCTTTGTACCTGGTCCTCTTGGTCGATCAGATATTTGTTCTTTGTGACTACAAATGTATTCTTGAGGCAAAGATAATCACTAAAAGGAAGTTTTCCGCCAAATCGTACAAAATATGATATATTCTTACTCCATTTATCGGTTAATACGTGTATGAGATGTACATACAGTATGTGTGAATTGTAATACCCAGTATGATGTGAGGCTTTCCTACATGTATGCAGAGTATGCGTGCGGAACCGCACACACTTATTATATATTCCCTTTTCTATTACTAGTAGTAGAATTAGGCACAAAGTAAAGAGGTTCTTCAATGAGAAGTGACAAGACCAAAAAAGGATTCGAACGGGCACCGAACCGTTCACTTTTGAAAGCAACCGGATTGACAGATTCTGAAATGGAAAAACCGTTCATAGCAGTCGTAAACTCATGGAATGAGCTAATTCCCGGCCACATTCATCTTGATAAGATCGCAGAGTCGGTAAAGGCCGGCATACGCAGTGCCGGAGGTGTTCCTTTTGAGTTCCATACTATTGGTATCTGTGACGGTATAGCAATGGGTCATGAGGGTATGAAATATTCTCTTCCGAGCCGCGAGGCCATTGAAGATTCCATAGAACTTGTCCTGCAGGGCCATCAGCTTGACGGGATGGTAATGATCACAGCATGTGATAAGATCACACCGGGGCACCTTATGGCTGCAGGAAACCTTGACATCCCAACAGTGGTTGTCACAGGAGGTCCCATGGTACCCGGCTATGTGGATGACGAGTATCGTGACCTGATCTCAGTCTTTGAAGGAGTAGGTGAATGCCAGGCAGAAAAGGTTTCCGCAGATAAACTGAAGATCCTTGAAGATTGCTCATGTACCGGTGCGGGTTCATGTGCAGGGATGTATACTGCAAATACCATGGCCTGCATGACCGAAGCTCTGGGTCTGAGTCTTCCCGGATGTGCCACGGCCCATGCAGTGGATGCCAAGAAGATGCGGATTGCAAAGCATTCAGGTGAACGCATAGTTTCAATGGTGCATGAAGGCCTCAATCCACGTAAGGTTGTCACACTGAAGTCATTCGAGAATGCCATCATGGTTGATATGGCAATAGGTGGCAGTACCAACACGACCCTTCACCTGCCTGCGGTTGCACACGCCTTTGGCCTGGAGCTGACCCTTGACGCCTTTGACAGGCTCAGCAGGAACACTCCTCACATCATCTCCCTGAAACCGGGCGGTACCCATTATATGCTCGATTTCGAAAGATCAGGAGGTATCCCGGCTATAATGGAGCAACTTAAGGACAGTCTTAACCTCGACCAGATAAATGTCAATGGTAAGACAGTTGCCGAGAATCTTGACGAACTTGTGATCATTAACCCTAAACTCAATGCAGAGGTCATAAAGACTGTTGATGCCCCGATCCATGAACAGGGCGGAATTGCCATACTCAAGGGCAGTCTTGCACCCGACGGATCAGTTGTCAAACAGGCGGCTGTTGATGCAAAAATGCTCAAGCACAGCGGTCCTGCTCGTGTATTCAACAGTGAGGAGGACGCAATGCGTGCAATCCTTGACGGCAAGGTAGTTGCCGGGGATGTTGTGGTCATCCGTTATGAAGGTCCCAAAGGTGGTCCGGGCATGCGTGAGATGCTTTCACCCACCTCTGCAATTGCAGGAATGGGTCTGATCGACTCCGTTGCTCTTGTCACCGACGGCAGGTTCTCCGGCGGTACAAGGGGTCCGTGTATCGGACACATATCTCCCGAGGCGCAGGAAGGCGGACCCATCGGTCTTGTAGAAGAAGGGGATATTATCGATATAGATATACCTGCCAGAAAACTTGACCTGAAGGTATCCGAAGAAGAACTCGAAAAGCGCAGGGCTTCATTCGTACCGCTTGAAAAGCCTGTCAGAGGCTATCTTGCAAGATACAGAAGGTTTGTCAGCTCCGCAAGCAAGGGTGCAATTATAGAATAAGTCTATCTTTGGGATATGGTTTCAGATGGCCTTATCCCTTTGTTACTTCTCTTTTTTTATCCTGCTCTTTGGCTTATTTCCTGGTGCATTAACTATTTGAAACTTAAAGCTTACAAGAATTATGTATGGAACGGACAGGTCTTTGCTCTATATGCGGCAGAGCGTCAAAAATGAATACATGTATGTTGTGTGGCAGACTGGTTTGTGAAAGATGCTATGATCTCTCCAGAAATGTCTGCATCAGGTGTTCCGCAACACCCGCACCCTCTGAAAAATCTCCTGATCATCTAACCTTTTAATTCATGGACGTATCAGGTAGCTATTTCCATTCTCCTCAGAAAGCTTCAGCACACCGGCTGAGATCATTTCTGATAACTTTGCTTCTATTTCATTCTCCGTGAACTGCTTTGATATCAGGCTCTTAATGATATCCTTCTTGACCTTTGCACCATGTGGCATGTACATCAGGATATTGCTTCCCAGCTTGTCAGGCTTTAAACTGCTATTTCCGGTGGGTGGTGCCGGTGGTTTTTCGTTGACCGGCTGTGTTGGTGGCTGAGCTGCCGGTGGATTAATATCCTGGCCGGGATTTTCAAATGGTGGAAGCTGTGCATTCTCCTGTGGCTGTGATTCCGGGAAAGCAGGTGCCACAAATGGTGGCTGCTCATCATCTGGCTGGTCCGAGTCTATATTGTGTATTTTGAACAGGGGTTGCTTTTCCTCGGGCTGTCCCTGTTGCATTGTCTCGAATGGTGGCGCAGCTGTCTGTTGCAGGTCAGGTATGCCGGGACTTGTAGCTTCTTCCATTCCTTCCGGTGGTTTCAGATCAGGTATTGCAAATCCCTGATCATTGTTCTCAAAGGGCGGTTTTGTTTCAGACATGAATGGAGGTGTCTGTGCGTCCGGTTCAGGAGAGCTGAGATCAGGCATTGCAAATGATTCTTCACCTGTATTCTCAAAAGGTGGTTCCATGCCAGGCATGCCCGCTGCTTCATTTCCGGTCACTTCTGCAGGAGGTTTCAGGTCAGGTATCTGGAATGGTGGCTCCTGTTGATCGGTTCCCGGTGTTTTCAGATCAGGCATGGTGAATGGAGGCTCTGACTGTGGTTCTGTCGGAGGTTTTAAATCCGGCATCGCCATGCCCTGGTCAGATTTCTCCTCCATCGGAGCTTTGAGTTCCGGCATTGAAAATGCAGGTTCCTGTTGAGCTTTACTTGTATCAATTTCCGGAACTACTGTTTCCTGATTCTGCTTATTCTCTGCAGGGGGTTTTAATTCAGGCATTACAAATCCTGGTTCCTGATGGGTTTCAACAGGTGGTTCAGGATCTGGCATTTTAGCAGTTTCGGCAATCTGTTGAGCATCCGGTGATGGTTTAAGGTCCGGCATCGTCCATTTCTGCTGTTCCTCCTGCCGCGGCCCCACGTCCGGCACTGAGAAAGTATTTTCCTGCAACGCTTCTTTCTGTGGTTTCAGGTCTGGTATTTGTGTTCCTGTATTATGATGAGATTCCTCTGTTTCCTCAAACTCGGGAGTTTTAAAAGTATTTTCCTGCTGGGTTTCAATGTCTGGCCCCATATCGGGGAGCTTAAATCCACTGTCCTCATGGTTTTCAGTATCTGTTTCAAGCTCCGGTAATTTGAATATTGGCTCTTGTTGCTGATTCTGGATTGCCGGAGATTCCGGTTCCGGTGTTTGTTGATTAATGGTCGCTATGTCAGGTGTATTTTTTTCAGGAATGGTTTCAACAGCAGGTGTAAGTTCCGTGTTATCTGCCAAAGGCTGGGTCCAGTTCTCTGCTTGTGCATCTGCGGGAACTTCAGCATGTGTTAAAAATGGTTTTGCATCTTCCTGGACCTTTTCAGAAATCTCCGGCTCCTCTGTTATGGGGAGTTCAGGTTCCTGATTTTCATTAATTATGTATGGGGTCGCCGGTGTACTGCTCTGTTCAGTAGAAAGTGTTTCCTGAAGTTCCTGATTATCTCTTCCTGAAACTGCTGCCTGTTCCCCGGCACCGCTGAGATCTGTTTCCGGTATGGTTTCAGGTTTTGGGATGTCCTGCATTAAACTGGAGTTTAACTGCGCTTCCATGTCTGACAATCTTGTAAAAAGCTCGTCAATATTTCCTTTGAGAGATGCAATGTCCCGTTCCCATGGTGTATTACTGTCAATATCGCTTATGCTGTCAAGCATATCGAGTTCTCTTTCGATCAGTTTTCGTATGAACAGGCTTTTGTTCTCCACACTTTCCAGTTTACTGAAAAGCTCATCGGACATGCTGATAGTCAGGCGTTTCATTGCAATCTCTCACCGGGTATTGAATATGTTCAGGAACATACCTATGTATGCATACATCATACATATATAATTAATGGAAATATATTTTAAAAGATGGCCGACCAAAACCTCGATATATGGCATTTATTATGCAGTTTTAAAAGAATATTTTATAATATATTCATTATAGTATATCTTTAATAAAATAGATGTCGGGGAGTGTAAGTCACATTGACTTTTTACACTCCGGACATGCACGTCCCTTTGTGGTGGGTATGAATGAATGTTTTGGCATGATGCATTTGCAGAGGGGGCAGAGTTCATTGGACTTGAAGATCTTCTCAACAGCCTGCAGATCGGCATCATAGATGTGCGTATCCCAGCCGGTAGCTATGAGGGACTCGATCTCATAGGGCAGATCCTGTTCCCTGAAAACCTTCTTTATCCCTTCCACGATCGCAGGGATATTTGCAGGGAAGCCTCCGAATGCATCCCATGAACGATACAGGATGTAGACCCTTGTCTGCGTATCATTGATAAGTTCTATCTTATATGCTATCCAGCAGGGCTGATCCTCGAACTTCGGGATATGTACTTCATTTTCCCAAAGAACTCCCACATGTCTTCTCGAACCCGGTCGCAGGTTTACCACGTTCTCTTTCAGGGTGTTGTAAGCTGTTTCTCCATACCTGAAGAGTTGTTTTGCATAACAGTAGTCAAACTTCCTTTTATCGTCCTCGGGTAGGGATATATACCAGTCAGCATACTCCTCAGTGAGTTCCTCTTTGTATTTTTTGATGAGATTCTCACCGAAGGGAACCGCAGGATTAACCTGATTCGTATTCACATCCTCTATCTGGATAGTTGCATGAACCCTTTTTGTCATTGTGTTGTAGTCGGGTTTATGCTCTTCTCCTTTTTTGTATATCTCATAGATCAGTTGCGACCATGCCGAAGAAATATTCTTTGCTTTTATCAGTACAGCTTCCATTTCCATCATTCCCTTTTTATCTGGCAGTGCCTTAAGCTGCTTTGCTGGAGCTCCTTTAAAGTCTCGTCATTGAAAATGAACGTATTTTTGCTTAATATAATTAATTAGTATACCTGTATTCATCTGCATCCTTAAACAGGCGTCTTATCGGTGTTGCTGCCGGGTATGCTCTTGTCAACAAGGGCGCTCGCAAGCATTATGGCCTTTGTGTAGTGTCCCCCTACGCGGGAGGTATCTACAAAAACATAGTCATCCATCAGGACAGGTGCACCCATTCCGTCGCCACCACCAAGGAATACAAGCGTTCTGAATATCAGGTTTCCGGATATGCCATCCGGAGCGAGGATGAAGTTTGATTCTCTTATGGCATCCTCTATGAGTATTGTATGGTGCTTTGCCTCGATTCCTATCTCTCTTATACGGTTTACAATGAAATCTCCATCCGCAAGTGTCCTGTCAACACGCCTGTTTCTTCCCAGATCTCCAAGTCTTCCTCCAGAAAGCACTCCTACCACGGGTTCGATCCCGAATCTGCGAATATGTTCGACACCAAGCTTGATGAAGTTTATCTTGTCAGCCAGCTCATCTCCTTCGTCTATGCCCACAGGTGCAATGAAGAATGGTTTTCCCTCGGCTGTTAAAAGCAGAGCAATACGATGAAGCTGATCCTGATTGAGCGCACGTTTGAGATTTGAAAGGGTTCCCGATGCCCTTGCGGTACCTCTTACAGCAGCGTCAACGTACTTGGACCTTAAAAGCTCGCCAAGTACCTTCTCGGGATCATTTGTACCTATCACCTCAAGGTCCGTACCGATTGCTTCGATCTTTTGCTTATCCCCGATCAGGACAACATGGGCGTATCCTGCATCCTGGGCATCCTTTGCACTCTTTAGCATTTTCGGAGTGGGATCCCTGACCCCTATGGCGACCCTTGCTTTGTTTTCCAGTGCTTTTTTCTCTATTATCTCAAGCAGGCCCTCGGTGTTTTTTGATCCCATGTGCTAATACCTACCATTAGTAATATCAATCAGAACAGACAAAGTTGTGCAAACATTAATTACTTTTCCTGAATATCGGATAATGATCTCTTATGACTGTTAGTATGGAATGGGCAGAAAAGTATCGACCAGGGACACTTGCCGATGTGGTGGGTCACAAAAAACCTATTGAACAATTGCGTGAATGGGCTGAGCAGTGGGTACACGGTATGCCTGAGAAGAGGGCAGTTATTCTGCAGGGCCAGGCCGGTATTGGTAAAACATCTTCTGCCCATGCGCTTGCAAGGGATTTCGGATGGGAGGCAATTGAGCTCAATGCGAGTGACCAGCGAACTGCCGGTGTGATCGAAAAGGTTGCGGGTTCAGCTTCCCGGATGCGCACGCTGACCGGGGTAACGGGTAAGCGACTGGTTATTCTCGATGAGGCCGACAACCTGCATGGAAACAGTGATCGAGGTGGTTCACGTGCGATCATCAACGTAATCAAGAATACCAACCAGCCCATTGTGCTGATAGCCAACGATCTCTACGGCATATCCTCATCACTGCGCTCACTATGTCTTGAGATCAAGTTTAACTCCATACAGACCCGTTCCATGGTCCCGGCCCTGAAAGAGATAGCACGCAAAGAAGGTATCATGTGTGGTATTGGTGTTATCGAAAAGATCGCCGAGAATGCCGACGGTGATTTCAGGAGTGCTGTCAACGACCTGCAGGCAGTGGCAATGGGACGCTCGGAGATAAACATCGAGGACATATCCACTGCAGAACGTGATAACAAGGAATCTATTTTCAAGGTGGTAGGGAAGGTATTCAAGGGCAAGAGTGTCAGATCCGCACTTGAGGCAAGCTACAGCCTCGATGAAACTCCCGAGGATTTTATCCACTGGATAGACGAGAACCTGCCGCATCAGTATAGCGGCAAAGATGAGGAGGCTATTACCTCTGATATAGTGGATGCCTATTCATATATTTCAAAAGCTGACAGGTTCCTCGGGCGTGTCCGCAGACGCCAGAACTACCGTATGTGGAGATATGCAAGCACTCTTATGACCGGCGGTACAGTGGTCTCCAAATCAAAGCTCAGGGGCGGTTTTGTAAGATACCAGTCCCCTTCTCTGTGGAGGAGAATGGGCCAGATACGATCAAAAAGGAATATGCGGGATAATATCGCTGCCAAGGTAGGCTCGCATTGTAATGAATCCATGAAGTACTCCCGTATGGGATTGACCCCGATCTATGCAAGTCTTCTTGACGATGATGATTATGCTGTTGATGTGGTCGCAACACTGGATCTTAACGTCGATGAACTTGTGCAGTTAAAGGGAAGTAAGAAGGTCACAAAAAAGATCCAGAAGATCTATGACGCTGCTCAGCAACTTAGACCCGAAATCGTTCCGGGTATTGAGTTCTCAGGCAGGCCAGTGGAAAAGGCTCCTAAAAAGAGACCTGACCAATTAAGTCTGGATTCGATCAAGTCTCCTGAAACGAAAACGGAATCTAAAGCAGAAGTTGAAATTGCCTCCGGTGAGAAACCAGTTTCCGCTCCAGGTCCCGGAGACAGGACTGTGGCTTCCGGGAAAGATGCGCCTGCCAAAAAGCAAATTCAAAAGAAACCTCAGAAGACATTGTTCGACTTCTAGTTTCTTTTGTATTTCAGTTTTTTATTGTTCTGATTAAGACTTATTTTTCCTCTAAACTGTTTCCGGGCTTTCTGGAACGAACTTGCGTTAAATGCTGGTACATTTTAGGTTCTGGATGTGCAAAAAAGACTCAGTATATTTTTATGCTTGCTTTGCGGAAATATCCTTTATGCAATGATATGAACTTTTTGTTGTAACTGTTTTTTATCTGATCTCGGCAAAATAATCATAATTGTGTGAACAAGCCTGATCTGAAATACGGCTACAAGCTCTGCTATTAAAATGTGACTGACTCAGAGGATTTGTATGATTTTATAGTGGAGTATGAGCGGGTTGGGGAGTGGGGGTTATTGTCAAAAAGAGGATAACCCGCTCATCTAATTTATAGATAGTATTGTTGGTATTTAATTGTTTCGCCACTCATCATAATGATGATAATAGTATAACTCGAGTATTGTACAGGTTGATCTTGATTATAGGATGAATCCTATGTTTTTTCCCTGTTCAACTTTATCACAGCCGTTATTCATTATTTTTTCTAAAGAAACTAATAAATATCTTGCATGCCACTACGTGTCGGTGATTAAAATGACAATCGGAGTCACTATGGTGAATGTCCTGCCCGGCCAGGAAAGGGCTGCATATAACGAGCTTAATAAAATTGAAGGAATAAAGGATATATATCATGTTTTTGGAGAGTATGATTTTGTTGTGATAGTTGAAGTCGATGATCTCGGACGTCTTAATAATATAGTTGACAATATCCGTGAAACAGCTAATGTAACCGCTACCCAGACCATTGTCGGGGCGGAACTGAAGTGAACTTTAAAATAAATTTATATTTTCCACGTTATTTATTTATCTAATAACTTTGATGTTCTTAGCAACATTAAAAGGATGATATCTTTATGGCAACCCCCATTGCAGAAGAACTTGCAAAGAGTCAGAAATCCATTAGTGTCGCAGAATTCTTTGAGAAGAACCGACAGATCCTGGGTTTTGATTCCGCACCCCGCAGTCTTATAACCACCGTCAAGGAAGCTGTAGATAACTCCCTTGATGCCTGTGAGGAATCCGAGATACTGCCGGATATCCTGTTACACGTTGAACGTTCCGGAAAGGATAACGTTGTCATCATCATCGAAGACAACGGGCCCGGTATAGTAAAGGAGCAGATCCCCAAGGTATTTGCAAAACTGCTTTATGGCTCAAGGTTCCACGCACTGAAACAGAGCCGTGGGCAGCAGGGTATAGGAATATCCGCATCCGTTCTTTATTCACAGCTGACATCCGGCCACCCGGCAAAGATCATCTCCAAGATCGATCCTTCAAAGCCGGCACACAATTACGAGCTGATGATAAATACCAGTACCAATGAGCCTGAGATCCTGAAGGACGATATTGTGGACTGGGACCGTCCGCACGGCACGCGCATTGAGCTGGAAATGGAAGCATCCTATGTAAAAGGCAGAAGGCAGTCGATATATGAGTATCTAAAGGCAACCGCGATCGTAAATCCGCATGCCAGGATCCGGCTGGTGGAACCTGACGGCAACGAGGAGATATTCGAGAGGGCAACTGACAAGATGCCAGTCCCTGCAAACGAGATTCTTCCGCATCCTCATGGGATCGAGCTTGGTACACTTATGAAGATGCTCAGATATACTGAACGTCAGAAACTATCTCCCTTTTTACGCTATTCTTTTTCCAAGATCGGGCACCTGACTGCAGAAGAGATCTGTAAGGCATCCGGTCTTGACCCGGAACTTGACCCTCATGAGATGAACCGCGACCAGGCAAGAAAACTTCTGGATGCGTTCTCCAGGGTAAAGATAATGGCTCCTCCCACAGACTGCCTTTCTCCCATAAGCGAGGATCTGATCTACAAGGGTCTTGAAAAGGAGTTCAATGTGGATTTCATTGCGACCACGACCCGCTCACCTTCTGTATTTTCCGGCAATCCCTTTGTCGTAGAGGTGGGCATAGCCTACGGTGGTGAACTTCACAAGGAGGAACGCATCGATATCATGCGTTTTGCCAACAGGGTTCCTTTACTATATCAGCAGGGAGGCTGTGTTACCACACATGCCATCGAGTCCATAAAGTGGAAACAGTACGGACTCAACCAGCCTGGTGGCGGAATACCCAGCGGTCCGGCTGTGATCCTTGTACATGTTGCTTCAACAAATGTTCCGTTCACCTCGGAATCAAAGGATGCTATTGCCGAGATTCCGGAAATTAAGGATGAGATAGAGCTTGCCGTAAAGGAGGTTTCCAGAAAGCTCAGCCGTTTCCTGAGCAAGCAGGATTCACTGAAAAAGCGTCGTGAGAAAGAAGTTATTATAAAAAAGGTACTTCCCAAAATGGCCGAAAAACTTGCCATAACGCTCGATAAGGATATTCCTGACATAAACCCTGTTGTTGCAAAGGTCATGGGTAACCTGCTTGTTGACAGGATAATTGAGAGCAATGGCAATGGTGCTGTTAAGGTCTCGATACGTGTGAGGAACTATTCCTCTAAGAAATACGACTTCAATATCCATGACATGCTTCCTTTTAAGATAGAAGGAGCTGTCCCGGAGCCCAAAGTGATATCCATGGGTAACGATTACGATCATGTATGGAAGATGAGCATTTCCGCCGGTTCTTCTAAAGTAATAGAATATTCCGTAGCAAGTACAGAAGAGAATGAGATGTCCCGTCTGCCTTCACTGATAGTTGAAGGGCTTGATGAGGAGCTTGTAACAGGTGCAAAGGCAATAAGGGGATGAGAGATATGGCAGAAAAATTATCACAGCAGAAAAAAGAGCAGGATAGTGCTGCTAAGAATCGTCTTCTTGGAATGGCCGAGAAGCTTTACAACCAATTCCTGGAAGGGTCCGTCCCGTCTGTCAATCTGCCGAGCCGTACAAAGAATAACATCGAATACTGTGACAAGAACGATGTGTGGGTGTATGGTGACCGGGAGACCGAAAGAAGCGCCAAGACCGTAAAAGGTGCCTTCCAGCTTTTAAAGACCACTCACGTTGTGGATTTCATAGTCAATAATCACCTGGGTCAGAACCGCGGATCCACTTTAAGGGAACTGTATTATATATCCGAGAACTGGGATATCGCCAAGTTCCGTGAACAGCCCGAAAGTGACAGGCTTGTTGAGGATCTGGAGATTATCTCGGGTCTGCAGAGGGAGTACTTCCATATGCGTCCGGAAGAGGACGGTGCTACCATGTTCGGACCCATAAAAATACGCGAGGAAACCAACCGTGGAGACAGGATGATGCACTGTCAGGAAGACATCGGTGAAAGCGGATATCAGATACCCTTCAATGTCGAGAACATAGAGTTCCTCGAACATGATGCTGATTTCATTATTGCCGTTGAGACCGGTGGTATGTATGCAAGGCTTATTGAGAACGGTTTTGATGAGAAGTTCAATGCAATTCTTGTTCACCTTAAGGGTCAGCCTGCAAGGTCCACAAGACGCCTGATCAAGCGCATGAACGATGAACTGAACATACCTGTCACGGTATTCACTGACGGTGACCCGTGGTCATATCGTATATTCGCATCGGTTGCCTACGGAGCAATAAAAAGTGCCCATCTTTCCGAGCATATGGCAACACCAGGTGCTCATTTTATAGGTGTCCAGCCATCTGATATCGTGGAATATGAACTCTCCACCGATAAGCTGACAGACAAGGACGTAAGCGCCCTGAGAAGTGAACTCAGTGATCCGAGGTTTGAGAACGATTACTGGAAGGAACAGATAAACCTCCAGCTTGATATCAACAAAAAAGCTGAACAGCAGGCCTTTGCAGGAAAGGGTCTTGACTTTGTGACAGATACTTATCTACCTGACCGTCTGTCGGAACTCGGGGTCATTTAAGTCCCGTTTTGTCAAATTCCCTTAACAGGCCTGAAGTGCCTGCAGATGGCAGTATCCGCAACTGCCATACCTTTTGTTTTTTGATGTTTGCAGACCCTCTTCTGCATAAATTGACATGTTCCGCAGCAATAAATATGCCTTGACAGTTTGTCCCGAATTGCTTTTTCCTTTATCAGGTCCTCTCCAAAGCCCTTTAGGTACTTTATCTCCCGCTGGCTGCGTTTCATGGAATGTGCCAGGAGTGTGCTGACGGCGGGTGGTTGCCATTGTGCATAGACCTGGTTCACAGCAAGCTTACCGGGAGCTGTTTCTGACTTTTTTGCTGCATTTTCTTTATCAGCTCTTCCTCGCTTCTGAAGCTGATCCCTGATCGCTTTTGCTTTTTCATGTTCAGGGTCATGCTTTAGTGTCGCTTTGATGAAATTAAGTGCTGCTTCATGTTTTCCCATGGATCTTAAGGCCAGGCTTTTATTGTATAATACCGGAGCCGGCTTTGACAGGTTTTTGGTTAAAAGTATCCTGTCATAGCATTTGACAGCTTCTTCAAACTCTCCTTTTTTGTGGTGGAGCATACCTTTGTTGTTCAATGCCACGATATCATAGGGATCAAGTTCAAGGGCAAGCCTGAAAAAATGCATTTTTCTTTCAGGATCTGTTTCCTTTATTCCCTGAAGTGTCCATCTCCTGGAGGTGCTTTTCTCTTCTCTGCCCATTATTGCCCTTATCCTTTGATTTTAATTCCATGTTTTACTTGTACTTCTTATTACGATATGTCTTTTAATAAAGAGCTACAAATGTTAAGTTGATTCTGTAGGATACTTGTAATTAGTCTGAACGGGGATACTGACTTTTCTTACAAGAACAGGATCATAAAGAATTAAATCATGGGCTTTTGTTCTTTAGAACTTTGCGGCCCTCTACGACCATTTAGAATGGTTTTTACAGAAATTATTAAGATAAGGTAAAACCTCGAATGAATACACCTGATTATTACAAGACACTGGGCGTATCATCGGATGCTTCTGCAGCTGAGATCAAAAGAAGATACCGTGAACTGATGGTAAAATATCATCCTGACAGGAACCATAGCCTCGGCGCTGAAGAAATGTCCAAGAGAATAAACGAAGCCTACAGTGTACTTTCCGACCCTCTGAAACGCGCCCAGTATGACCGCAGATCTTCTGAACCCTGGTGGTACACACAACAGAGCAACACATATGAGGGTGGAAGCCAGCGGACACGTACTTACCGAACCTACACTTACAGGACATACCAGTATCCTCCACGGGGCAGAAACCGCCGCAAAAGAAATGTAAGTCCGCTGGGTAGTGTTTTAAGCTTCTTTGTGAAGGTAGTCCTGATCGTAGTGGTCCTCTGGATATTGCTGCACTTTGCCATTCTTACCGTTGGAGTGGTCCTGACCCTGCTGGCATTCTACTTGCTCTGGATATTCCTTGCGGAGATATTCTATCTGCTCTATGGAAGAAGGTGATCATTCTGTGGAATCTGCTATCCAGTGAAGGTAGTCGGGATCACCTTCTATCTTTTTCGATACGATTGCAGGAAGGTCGTAGCTGTGCAGTGATCCGATAACTTTTCTTATGGCTTCGAAATTCCGGGACTTGCTCTTTATGGAAAGTGCTATCTCTTCGTCTTCCTCGATTTTTCCTTCCCATGAATATACCGAAACCACCGGATGAATGTTGACACAGGCGGCAAGCCTTTTTTCAACAAGTGTATGTGCTATTTTCTTTGCCTCTTCAAGGTCTGCTGTTGTCGTATGGATCTCTATGAACATATTACTCACCAGTTTGTATCATTGTCTTTTCTAAGGTACGCAATAAATATATACGCCATTGCCATGATTTCAATTCATGGTTACTAATGGTGTTACTTTTTTCAGGGAGGAGCAGAAATTCAGACAATTGTGGATTCGTATATTTGTTTTGTTATTGCTTGTATTTGTATGGTATGGTGCGATACAACAACTAATATTCGGAATTTCTTTTGGCAACAATCCCGCATCCGACCCGGTTATGTTCTTATTGTTGATTGTTTTTGGAATATTGTTTCCGGCTTTCATGTTATCTCTAAAAATGGTTACGGAAGTTAGAAACGATGGACTATACATCCGTTTCTATCCGATTCATCGTTCTTTCAGGAGATTTACTTTTGAAAGCATCAGGTCGTATGAAGTCCGTGATTATAGTCCATTGAAGGATTACGGAGGCTGGGGGATACGCTTCGGACCGAAAGGTCAGGCCTACAATGTCAGTGGCAGTAAAGGCGTGGTTCTGGTACTTGAAGATGGAAAAAGGCTTATGGTAGGTTCTAAGCAGCCCGATGAGCTGGCTGCGGCAATATCTCGCGGGATGGATGCTTCCTGATTTGACTCTTTGTGTCCGAAAACAATTCACTGTTTGATGTTTATTATTTGATATTCCAAACATCAAACATTCTTGAATATATATTCTCTGGTAGAGATTCTCTATATATTCGCTGTTGGCGGCCAGTTATTTATCAGATGCACATAATGAACTGTTATGCAAGAGGATCTGATTGAGTTTCAGGAAGAGGATTTCGAGTTTGCCGCGCCTCCCATGTCAAAGGACTTCTTGATCCGTGTTTTTGAAAAATATGATTTGAAATTCATAGCTTATTTCGGTGGGGACATGTTCTATGCGGAGATGACAGACAAAGAGCCTTTTGTCCCCTTCTACGGTAATACATATTATGTTGATGAGGTCGAGTTTATTATGGATTTCATGGCAAAGGAAAGAATAAGTCTTATTATGTATGAGAATGGGAATATGATGCAAAAGTCTGCTCCTGTACTATCGGATGATGGTGGATCCTGAGAATATTCTATTATGCTTTCATACATGTATGATGCTTTCATAATTATGATGGTCAGTTAATAATCCTGTAATACCTGATTATTCACTGTTCATAAAATTAAGGTACTGTATGCTTCTTTTTAAGCAAAAATAGATTTTTATAACTTGAAATCCTACTAAATCCTGGTGTGGGAATGAATATGCTCTATAGTTTAAGGGAATGGATATGCGACTGTGACAGGTTCCTGTTTCTCGCAGAGGTGCACTATCATAATAAAGACGTTGTACCTTCAAAACATCAGTTCGAACATGAAATTGACGGTCAGGTATTTGAAGAAATCATATCCAGAACGGTTATCCACTGTGAAAGAGATTCACATTGTATCAGTTTTGATTGCTGTCTTGCGACAGATGAATTCTCTCATCTAGTTGAGACCCTTGATAATATTAAATGTGAGAGGTGGGATAAGATGGATGTAGAAAGGATTGTCAGGTCCCAGGAAATACTATGCAAGTTATCCACAGCACTTGACAGGGATATCATGAAGACATATGAATCAAAGGGTTTTCCTTCCCTGTACAATATTTGTGGTGCAGATCATGCTTGATCCGACTGTATTCTCCCTTTTCTGATCTTTGTTGAAGATGTGCCGTCATCTTGGTATTCACTCAGGTCGACCACTTTGAAAATCTGCCTTATGTCATCATCCATGGCAATATCGATGTTCTTTCTATGAAATACCATAAAATGCATTCCCATTGAGCTGAAATGTTCAAGCAGGCTTTCCTTTGTTTCCCCTTCCCTGTAGTATCTCTCATTGAATGTACGGTTCAGGGTATCGGCTCCTATCAGGAAACATGATTCAGGAAACAGTATAGCTTTGTCTGCAAAAAAAGGGGCGTTTGTAAGATATATATCTCCCATGAACTCCTCTGAACTGTATTTTCCGAGTGAATCCATTCTGTCTTGCAGTGAAATAAAGTCAATGGGAGGTTTGTCGACGTTTGCAAGCGAGATCTCAAAACAGACAGGTGATCCATATTTTTTGAACGCTGTTTTTGCAATTTCAACATGTTTACTGTGACATGGGTTAAAAGATCCAGCAAAAACTATTCTTTCCTCTGGATGAGAATTATCTGATGAATTGCTGAGATTGATAGCCCGCTTTTTTGCCTCATCACCCTGCAAAAGCGTATTTACAAGGAGTTCTCCGATCTCTTCACCGACCTCTGCCGATCTGGTAACGGTATTGGCAAGCTCCGGTATCATGGAAAGCGGTAATATATTTCCGGCATCAACTTCACAAAGCTGCGCCAGGAAATGTATAATGAATAAAGAGCTGATCTTTTCTTCGGTCTCCCTGCTTCTGTTTTCGAGAAGTTTCAGATGAGCCGTGCTTGTTCGCGTAGCTGACTGGGAAGCAATGTAGATATCATGCTCTCTTCCCTCTCTCTCATTATCCTTTCTCGCAAGCTTGCAGGTCACACCGATTCCGATCATCCTGTGTGTGTCGGTGTTTTTGTCACAGAGCTTTAAGGCACGTTCAAAAGAGGCCATTGCCATCTCTCGTGCGGTCTCTTCGGAACAGTAGGTTTCGGGCTCCTTCCCTATAAATTCTGCAAGAGCATTTTTACTATATGGTACAATAGCCTCAAGTAATGTCGAAGAACCACTGCCATGCATAAGTAACTCTGAGAAGGCTCCGCTGCCACCGCCGGTAACAGAGAGCACAATTTTGTACCGGGACTTGTGTATTTTCTGTATTATACTGAGAACTTCCCTGTCCGAGAAATCATGATCTTTTTTCAATTAAGCACCTGTTGGAATCGGTTTTATTGTCCGTATATTTACTGTTCCTGTAGTTGTACATTATCTTTAAGATTTTATACCTGCTGCATTTTTGAATTGAATGAAAATTTATATATATTATAAAGTCCAGCATATATTATTGAACCTATAATGATTCCTTTGTGCTTTTTATTTGCAAGGCTTATAAAGATATAAGCTTTCATGTGTAACAATTGAGAATTATTATTGACGTTTTATTTACAGGATCCAGTAAGCATAAAACAATTCGGGAATTGAGAAAATGGTACAGATACTTGTGGTTGAAGACAACCCTGTTAATATGGAACTGACAGTCGACCTTCTCGAATCATATGGCTATGGTGTTGTTCAGGCAGAAGATGGCTTTGTTGCCCTGCAGAAACTTCAGGAAGAGAAGATCGATCTTATTCTCCTGGACATACAACTCCCCCGGATAGACGGTCTTGAGCTGCTTTCCAGAATAAAGAATGAGGATTCAACCAAGGATATCCCCGTCATAGCTCTGACTGCCCACTCCATGCGCGGGGACGATGAGCGTTTTATCTCGGCAGGCTGTATTGATTACATCTCAAAGCCAATAGATATTAAGGGTTTCAAGAAAAAACTCCAGCTCTATCTCGGTGAGCCGGAAGAGTAAAAGTTATTCAGCGGGTACGTTATCTACTGTTAACTCAAAGCTATCTTCAACGCCATTAATATTTACTGTATAGACTCCTCTTTCAAGACCATATACATCAAGGTCGATAGTTTCTTCGAAAGGTACCAGTGCCTGTGTGCAGATCGCATCTTTCGGGCGTATGGTCCTCAGACTTACATTGAATGTGTTCCCGTTTCTTTCTACCGTTGTATTCTCACTGTCTATTTCTGTGCAACCGTCCGGCAGATATCCGCTTGCTACGGCTCTTACCTGCACGGGAAATGATTCGAGGATCAATATCTCAACTTCTCCCACAGCGGCATCATTGTAGATGTATCCATTACCACTGACATTGCTATTGTTTCCCCCTGTACCATTACCTGCCGGATCCTCGGTGCATCCGAGTGAAAAGGTTGCTATGACCACTATTACTATAGTGATCAGAACCATTATGCCCATAAAGGTATTCCCACTGTTATTCATTGGCCTCCCTCAAATCTTCGTTGAAGGGAACATGTTACGTTTGTATAAATTTCTTGCTTAAACTACAAATTGAGTTGAAGTTTTAAACCCCATCTAATTCAGGAGAGGATTTTCCCCCGCATCAGGATTCTTTTGGAGCCACAGAATCGAGTTTTTCCATATACCTTTGGATTTCCCCATCAACTCTTTCCTGTGACATATTGCCTGCCCCGAATATTATGTGGGATGGAAACACTTCAAGACCTGTAAATTCCAGTGTGCAGTGTGTCAGATACCTGAGCAGCTCACGTATGTCTCCATGCGGTCCGCCTTCTGAGTACCAGGATTCTTCAGCTCCGGTACTTGTTACAACCATTGCTTTTTTCCCTTTGAGAAGGCCGGTATCGTATGCACTCTGTGTTGCGGGATTAAAAGCAAATCCCGGAGCAAAGACCCTGTCTATCCATCCTTTCATGATAGCAGGCATATTTGTGAAATATATCGGGAACTGGAATATCAGAAAGTCAGCCCATTTGACCTTTTCCATCTCATCCAGAATATCCCGGGAAAAGCTTGCATTTTTGCTTGCGTTCATCTGCTCCAGGAAAGGATTGAAGATATCATCTCTTTTAGGCTGTGTGAAGTCATCTCTGTCAAGTACAGGTTTGAACTGCATAGAATAAAGATCGGAAAGTCTTACATCATGACCATTCTTTTCAAGTGAAGTTATGGCTGCCTCTTTCAAGGTCGAATTAAATGACTTTGCTTCCTGATGTGCGAAGACGTATAATATATTCATAATAACCCCATACAAAATCTGAACTAGTCTTATATATTTATTTGGGTGGTTGTAATACCTGCATATGAATATGGATCTCAGAAGTCTGTTTATAAAAAAGATATAGTGAATTCAGAAAAAAAACTCAAAGGGACTGCTTTTGTTTCAGTGCGTCCTTCATTAAAATAAGATTTTCCACAGTATCGCCGATTCTGTAACTAAGTATGTCTTCCCGGTCCGGTATTCCTATACTGGAATGTGATGTCGGACTGTTTTCCAGGCTCATTCTTTCCAGTGTGAGGAGTATCTCGTCCAGTACATCGTCATCAAAGGGAATCTCCGATTTTCTTTCAGTAACAGTAAGTGTGAGGAGGTTCAGGTCCCTGAAATCCTGAGCTCTTATATCATAATATATGGAAATATTCTCGTCTTTCGTTGGTGGATAGATGTGTCTGAGTACATCGATAAGCAGATTCTCAATGAGTTTTCTTGAAAGCAGGAATGTGCTGATGAACAGTCCTGTCCTGAAACTTGAGTTTATCTCTGTTTTGAGGCTGTTGTAATGCTCATCTTCCAGATCGATATCGATTATCTGATTGGTTTTTTCTGTGGTAAATGATGCCCTGTTCGAGTAGATAGGATTGATCTTCACAAAACTCTCAAGATCGAAAGAGAACTCATTAAGGCGTGATGATGCGGTTCTGAGCATCTCCATCTGTTCCTTCAGTCTTTTTGAAGTCACCTCGTCCACGTAGTTCCTTACCTGGTTCTCAAGGTAAACACCGTGTATGTAGTCCTGTATGGTGTAGGTATACTCGTTTATTCCCGAACGTTTATTTGTACTGAAAAGACCCTGGAATCTCTTGCATCTGTCAGGACTGAGGCTGCAGATTATTTCCTTCGAGCGTTTATACCATTTAGTATATCCTGAGATGAAACGGCTTCTGTTTCGTGCATATTCCTTTGAGTTCCAGGCATAGTTCTGCTCAAGGATGTTCAGAAGCTTGTAACCATTATCCAGCAGTTCATTAACTTCCTGCTTTGAGATCTTTGCTGTAGTTCTTTCCATGCGACTCCTATAATATATTAAATCAATATTATATATTTATGTTTGCATTAAATCAAATAATTCCGTAATAAATCCCATAATCGTTTTATCCTATAATGATCAAATTTTAGATATATTTTGAAGAGTGGTGTTTATGGATATCTTATGGCTGGATCAATCGGATGTAAAAAGTGTGCTTGACATGTCTTCGACACTGTCGGCAGTTGAATCGGGTTTCAGGGAACACGGACTGAAGAAGGTGCAGATGCCGCCAAAATCCTATCTTTATTTCACCGAGCATAACGGAGACCTGCGGACAATGCCGTCTTTTATGGAAGAGCAGGACATCTCAGGTGTAAAGATAGTCAATGTCCATCCCGACAACAGGGAAAAAGGACTTCCCACTGTCATGGCGGTTGTGGTGCTCAATTCTACCGAGACCGGAGCACCCCTTGCGGTAATGGATGGCAGCTACCTTACAGATATGAGAACAGGTGCAGCAGGCGGAGTTGCAACTAAATACCTGGCCCGCCGGGATTCCAGGGTAGTCGGAATGGTTGGTGTTGGTGACCAGGCACGTACTCAGTTACTTGCTATTTCAGAAGTCATGGATATCGATGAAGTAAAGATCACAAGCAGGAAACCCAGTAGTTGTGATTCCTTTGAAAAGGAAATGAAGCAGGCCGTAAATTGTGATTTTACCCGGAAGGGCAGTATTGAGGATGTATGCGATTGTGATGTCCTTGTCACTACCACTCCGGTAAGAAGTCCGATAGTAAGATCAGAATGGGTGCGGGATGGCACTCATATCAATGCCATCGGTGCCGATGCAATGGGTAAACAGGAGCTGGAATCATCTTTACTGAAAAGGTCGAAGGTGATTGTGGATGATATCGTCCAGGCATCCCATTCCGGCGAAGTAAACGTATCAATCTCATCAGGAGCTTTCGCAGAGTCAGAGATATATGCCGAACTTGGAGAGATCGTTGCCGGCACTAAACCTGGCAGGGAATCCGATGAAGAGATCACTATATTTGATTCAACCGGCCTTGCAGTGCAGGACCTTGTGACCGCTAACATGGTCTATGAGAAGGCTCTGGAAAAGGGAATAGGCAGGAAGCTGCCATTGTTCTGATTCGAAGTGTAACCATTGCTCATGCTGTTGTAAAACCAATCTCATAGTATTCGCCTTTATACTTCACTGAGTAAGTGCCATTGAGGAATTCGATCGTGCGTTCCCACTCCCAGGGATTTGCATCTACGTAACTCCGGGTTTCGATGGCTTCTTTCAGTGCCGGATAAGCGTTCAGGTCTTCTTGCGTTACTGTGACAAAAGTATCAGGTTCTTCTTGCAATAAACGTGCGTCTATGGTTTTTGAATACATATGTGAGAATGCCCCGTATGCAAAGAACAAAACAGATATGATGATAAGTGCCGCAAAGGAAATTGCAAATGCTTTTGAAATAAACATTCTTGACCTCTCGCCAGTTGCAAGTATTCCTGTTCCAGTCAGGACAAAAAATACCAGGAACATCAGATAGATTGGCTGCGGCGGGTCTATGCCTCGTAGTATGTATCCGCTGAGATAGAAAGTGAATATGCCTATCAGGAAAAATATCAGGTAAGTCCTTCTTGAATTCGGTTCATGCGCTGCTTTTTTAACAAGTAAGAATACAAAAATAATTGATGCACCAAAAGCTATCAGTGAAGTGATCATCGTTGCTATTCTGTCATCATGACTTTCATCTACAGGAATTCTGTCATCGTCCATATCTAAGGCATAGTCCGAACCATTGGAAAGTGTTACAGGGTTTGAAGTATATTCTGTATGTTTTTCAGCGTCATCCTCCAAGTTTGCGTGGTTTTGTGCACTCTGGATTTTTGATATTTCATTGACTATTTCGTCCAGATCTGACAAAGAATGTTTTCCCGGCTCTCCGACTGTTACCTGGAAAGTATTGTTTTCCAGGTCGGCATCTGTCAGCATCAAGATAGCACTTTCGCTTAAGGTGAATCTTGGCTCGTCTTCTGTATCCACGTTTGTTCCGATTTCTGTTCGTATCTTGATTTCTGTGGATGATATGGGATTCATCAGCCATTCTTTGATTTTTATGGTAACAATAGAATGGTCGTAGTGTCTTTGAATTTCAGTGACTTTTCCTACTGCTATCCTGTCCGAATGTTCCACCTGGTAGGATATTTCTGCAGACTCGGCTGTAAGCATGGCATTTGCCGTCGGTACTATCAATAGTACAGTCAAACAAATAATTGCGGCATATAACAATTTTTGTGAAATAATTTTAACTCCATATCTCTCATGCTTATGCATTTTCAGACCTCTTATTCTCTACACTGAACGCTTTCAGACACTTTCCGTTGATTCCTGCCTTCTTTCCGTCTATCACTTTTCCTGCTACCTTTACTCTGTCATCTTTCATTACAGAACAAATCCCCGGGTATATGATTGTAACCTCTCTTCCTTCATATTCTGCCAAGAACACACTTTCATATTTACTTCCCAGTTCCCCGAATACGATAAGAATCGGTATCCCAACAAAGATAGTAGGTACTTTGTATATACTCGAATTTGTGAGTACACAGGCACTAAACTCTTCACATGCCTGATCTTCTGTTCCTGGTTTATCAGAATAAAATCTGCTGAATATAAGAAGTGAGATGACTATCAAAGCAGCTGTTATGCCCCAGAGAAGCTGACCTGCAAAAAGAGCAAACACTAAAAAAGTAAACATCAGGATAGCTGCTATAATTGTTTTATTTTCATTGGTAATGTTCAAAGTAATTCTCAATGTGGTACTGATTTGAAATTATATAATCATATCGAAAATTTGTATGTAAAGATAGAATTTTATACTTATGTATGGTAAGGAGTCCATTTCTTCAAATGCATCTTCCAATTTGCTAGTTGAATTCCAGGTCTAAAATTCAATTTTGACTGGAAATTTTACCGGATTTTATCTTCAGACGTTTTTTTTAAACAGATTTATATAAACATTTAATAAGCATGAACGCATATATGGGGGCAGAGATTTTTATTAAGAAAAATGAAACAAGAGAATTGAAACAAATCTTTCTTTGATTGAATTTGAGACAATGAACGAGTACACATTTTGAACGTAATTAACGCATGTTTTGATAATTTTCTTCAGGGAGAAGTAGTAGATATGGTAGAAAAACAGGGCTATGATGCAAGCAATATCCAGGTTCTGGAGGGACTCGAAGCTGTCCGAAAAAGACCCAGTATGTATATAGGTAGTATCGATGGCAGGGGCCTGCATCATCTGGTATATGAAGTTGTAGATAACAGCATCGACGAAGCACTGGCAGGATACTGTTCCGAAATAGACGTAGCAATAAATCCCGAAGGTACTGTCACGGTCCGGGACAATGGCCGTGGTATTCCTGTGGGTATGCACTCAAAATACAAGAAATCGGCACTTGAAGTGGTAATGACAGTTCTCCATGCAGGAGGAAAGTTCGATAAGGACACTTACAAGGTCTCCGGTGGTCTGCATGGTGTGGGTGTATCCGTAGTCAATGCACTTTCCGAATGGATGGAGGTTGAGGTCCAGCGTGACGGCAACGTCTATTTCCAGCGTTATGAGCGTGGCAAGCCGCTTGATGAGTTGATAGAGATCGGTGAAACGGATGGTACAGGTACCAAGATAACCTTCATGCCGGACTCCCAGATATTTGAGACCACGAATTTCGTGTACGAGACACTTGTCACCAGGCTTCGTGAACTTGCTTTCCTGAACAGGGGAATCACAATAAATATTTCCGACATGCGTGCGGAAGAACCACAGCAGGAAACCTTCCACTACGAGGGCGGTATCAGGTCATTCGTGGAGTATCTTAACCACAATCGCAGTGCACTCCATGACTCTCCTATCTACTTCGAGCGCGAGAAGGAAGGGACCGCTGTTGAGATCGCCATGCAGTATACTGACAGTTATACCGAATACGTGTATTCCTTTGCAAACAATATCAACACACACGAAGGTGGCACTCACCTGGTAGGTTTCAAGGCTGCTCTTACAAGGGTTGCCAACGACTACATCAAGAAGAACAATATGACCAAGGGTGATAACAAGCTCTCTGGTGAGGATATACGTGAAGGTCTTACAGCTATTATAAGTGTCAAGCTCACCGAACCCCAGTTCGAAGGACAGACCAAAACCAAGCTCGGGAACAGTGAGGTTAAGGGAATTGTGGAATCAATGGTCTCAGAAGGTCTTTCCGAATATCTGGAAGAGAATCCCAAGGTTGCTTCGGCAGTTCTCCAGAAAGCACTGGATGCCCAGCGTGCAAGGGAAGCTGCGAAAAAGGCTAGAGAGCTCACCAGAAGGAAAAGTGCCCTTGATGTGAGCACATTACCCGGAAAGCTGGCGGATTGTTCCGAGAAGGACCCGTCCCTTTGTGAGATCTATCTCGTGGAGGGAGATTCAGCAGGTGGTTCCGCAAAGCAGGGCAGGGATCGTAAGTTTCAGGCAATATTACCCTTCAGAGGTAAGATCATCAATGTTGAGAAAGCACGTCTTGCAAAGGTACTGAAGAACAATGAGGTTCTTTCCCTGATCACTGCTATGGGAACGGGCATAGGTGATGAATACAATATTGACAAGGCACGCTATCATAAAGTTATAATCATGACCGATGCCGATGTGGACGGAGCACACATACGTACTCTCATCCTCACATTCTTCTTCAGGCACATGAAACCTCTGATCGATGCGGGGTACGTGTATATTGCTCA
Source organism: Methanolobus zinderi (assembly GCF_013388255.1). NCBI lineage: Archaea > Methanobacteriati > Methanobacteriota > Methanomicrobia > Methanosarcinales > Methanosarcinaceae > Methanolobus > Methanolobus zinderi. The sequence goes on along the minus strand of NZ_CP058215.1, from coordinate 1,726,723 downwards.
GCCGCCTCTTTATCGCATAAACAAAGGCAAAGCGGAACATTACGTCTATTCCGACAGGGAACTGGACCGGAAATTAAAGGAGATAGGAGAGAAAGGAATCGGTATCCAGCGTTACAAGGGTCTTGGTGAGATGAATCCCGAACAGCTCTGGGAAACCACCATGAATCCGGATACACGCACACTTCTGCAGGTAACCATGGATGATGCCATTGCGGCAGATGAAATGTTCTCCGTTCTCATGGGGGATGACGTGGCACCACGTAAGAAATTCATTACAACGCATGCAAGGGAAGTCGCAAACCTGGATCTGTGAGGTGAGGAAAAATGGCAGATAATATCGATAACGAAAATGTACAGGATGCAGGTTCACCTGACGAGCCGGAAGACACGGTTCCTTTAGACATCCAGCCCACGGATACGGGAGAGAAGATCCTTCCTGTGCTTATTGAAGATGAGATGAAGAACTCATTCATGGACTATGCAATGAGTGTCATTGTAAGCCGTGCACTGCCGGATGCAAAGGATGGTCTCAAACCTGTTCACCGTAGAATTCTCTATGCAATGAAAGAGGCCGGCATTACCCACGACAAGGCTTACAAGAAGTCTGCCCGTGTAGTGGGAGATGTGCTCGGTAAATACCACCCTCACGGTGATACTGCAGTTTATGATTCACTTGTGAGAATGGTCCAGGAGTTCTCCCTGCGCTATCCGCTAATTGACGGTCAGGGTAACTTCGGATCCATTGACGGTGATTCCGCAGCAGCCATGCGTTACACTGAAGCACGTATGGATAAGATCGCGGACGAGATGCTCATTGACATTGATAAGGAAACGGTTGCCACCAGGCCCAACTATGATGGTTCTCTTGAAGAGCCGGTTGTTCTTCCTGCGAAGTTGCCCAACCTGCTTATCAATGGTTCGACCGGTATTGCGGTTGGTATGGCAACCAATATGGCACCCCATAATCTCACTGAGGTTATCGATGCCACACTGATGATCATTGACAATCCCGATGTAACGATTTCCGAACTCATGCAGGTCGTCAAGGGACCGGATTTCCCAACAGGTGCCACTATACTTGGAAAACAGGGTATAAAAAGTGCTTATGAGACCGGAAGGGGACGTATACAGCTTCGGGCAGTGGCCGAGATCGATGAGATCAAAAAGGACAAGTATGCTATCATTGTCACCGAGATACCTTATCAGGTAAACAAATCAAAACTCATAGAGGATATAGCTTCACTGGTGCGGGATAAGAAGATCGTAGGAGTATCCGACCTGCGTGATGAATCCGACCGTGAAGGTATTCGTGTAGTTGTGGAACTTACCCGCAGCACAAATCCCAATGTTGTGCTCAACCAGCTTTACAAACACACACAGATGCAGACGACCTTTGGTATCATCAATCTTGCTCTTGTGGATGATGTCCCGAGAGAACTGAGTCTGAAGGAAATGCTGCGCATATATCTCGATCACCGTATAGACGTTATCCAGAAGCGTACCCGGTACCAGCTAAAGAAGGCTGAGGACAGGGCACATATCCTGAGGGGTCTGAAGATCGCTCTGGATCATCTGGATGAGGTTATCTCTCTTATCAGGTCCTCAAAGGATGTCGAAACCGCAAGGAGCGGGCTTATCGAGAACTTCGGTCTTGATGAGGTGCAGGCACGTGCAATTCTTGATATGCGCCTGCAAAAGCTGACGGGTCTTGAAAGGCAGAAGATCGAGGACGAGTACAACGAACTCATCAAGCTCATTGCAGAACTGAATGAGATCCTCGCAAGCGATGAAAGGAAATATGAAATCATTGTGTCTGAACTCAAGGATCTGAAGGAACGCTTTGGTGATGAGAGGCGAACCTCCATAAACGGAACCGTTGAAGAGCTGGAAGATGAGGATCTGATCCCTGATGAGGAAGTGGTTGTGACCATTACCAATAGCGGTTACATTAAGCGTCTTCTCCTGGATACTTATTCCAAGCAGCGCAGAGGCGGTAAGGGAATTATCGGCATGGATATCAAGGATGAGGATTTTGTCACTGATATCTTTGTGGCATCAACGCATGATTATATCCTGTTCTTTACCAATCAGGGAAGGGTACACTGGCAGAAAGTATACGGAATCCCCGAAGGAAGCAGGCAGTCTCGTGGAAAGGCCATTGTCAATCTTCTGGAACTTGGTGAAGGTGAAGTGGTTACAGCCATGATACCTGTCAGTGAATTCGTTGAGGATAACTATCTCTTCATGGCAACCCGCAAGGGTACCGTTAAGAAGAGCCAGCTCTCTGACTTCAGTAATCCGAGAAAGGGCGGCATCATTGCAATGAAACTTGATGAGGATGACGCGCTTTTGAATGTTGCACTTACCGACGGCTCCAGGGAACTTGTTATGGTTTCAAGTCATGGTAAGGCTATCAGGTTCTCCGAAGAGGATGTACGTTCCATGGGCAGGGCCGCCCGTGGTGTCCGGGGAATGAAACTCGAGGCCGATGATTCGGTTGTCAGTCTGGATATCGTGGATAATGAAGCGGCACTTCTTACGATAACAGAGAACGGTTTTGGTAAGAGGACTCTCTTCGAAGAATACCGAACCATGCGCAGGGGCGGACGTGGCGTAATTACCATTGTGACAAGTCTGCGTAACGGTCCTGTTATCAATGTCAAGTCTGTAAAGGACGATGACGAGGTAATGCTGACCAGTTCAGAAGGTATAATTATCCGTATTCCTGTCAAGGATATACGTATCCAGGGTCGCAATACCCAGGGTGTCAAGATAATGAATGTACGTACCGACGACAAAGTGGTAGGAGTAGCAAGGATAAGACTGGATGAGGAATGATGTAAATGCTTTTAACCATTAACCTTATTTAATAGTCTACAATCTGGAAGGTTAATTCGAATTTATTACTAACAATTATCAGGATGATATTATGGAACTCGAAAAATTGAGACATGGTACCGAACTCATAAAGCGCGGTTTTGCAAAGATGCAGAAGGGCGGTGTTATCATGGATGTAACAACCCCCGAACAGGCACATATCGCAGAAGAAGCAGGAGCTGTTGCTGTTATGGCACTTCAGGCTGTGCCAGCCGATATAAGGAAAGCCGGAGGTGTTGCAAGGATGGCCGACCCCCAGATCGTTTCCGAGATCATAGATACTGTCACCATCCCTGTAATGGCAAAGGCCCGTATCGGACACTTTGTGGAAGCCGAGATATTGCAGTCGCTTGGTGTTGATATGGTGGATGAGTCCGAAGTGCTCACACCTGCTGACAACAAATATCATATAGACAAGACAGACTTCACAGTCCCGTTCGTATGTGGTGCAAGGAACCTTGGTGAAGCACTGCGCAGGATTAACGAAGGTGCAGCCATGATACGCACAAAGGGCGAGGCCGGAACCGGTGATGTGAGCGAGGCCGTAAAGCACATGAAACAGATCATGGGCGAGGTCCGTACACTTAAAGGTATGAGCCGGGAAGAGCTTATAGGTGTTGCACGTGCGATCGAGGCTCCGATCGAGCTTGTGGTCGAGACTGCAAATCTCCAGAGACTTCCTGTGGTCAACTTCGCTGCCGGCGGTGTGGCAACTCCTGCTGATGCAGCTCTTATGATGCGCCTTGGTGCAGACGGTGTCTTCGTAGGCTCCGGTATCTTCAAGGCAGAGAATCCGGAAAAGATGGCTGTGGCAATCGTCGAGGCCGTGAACAATTACGATAATCCCGAGATCCTTGCCAAGATCTCAAAGGGCATAGGCTCAGGTATGAAAGGTATCAGTGTCGATACCATTCCACAGGAGCAGGCTCTGCAGACGCGCGGATGGTAACTTAACTATTCCATCCCTTCTTTTTTCTTTTAAAACGTGCTAATACGTGATATTTATGCGCATAGGTGTTATTGCTATTCAGGGTGATGTTTCCGAACACGTAGAGGCCCTCGAGCGGGCTCTTGATGAGCGCGGAAATGAGGCCGAGATAGTGGCGATAAAACACAGGGGTATTGTTCCCGAATGTGATGCACTCGTCCTTCCAGGCGGGGAAAGTACTACCCTTGGAAAACTGCTGATACGTGAGGGTATTTCAGATGAGATACAGGAAATGAACGATGCCGGCAAACCCATAATGGGAACCTGTGCAGGTCTGATCCTTCTTGCAAAAGAGGGCGACGAACAGGTTGAAAGAACACATCAGCATCTACTTGGACTCATGGATACAAAGGTCAACAGAAACGCCTTTGGAAGACAGTTTGATTCCTTCGAGACAGAACTTGAACTTCCGTTCCTTGATAGTCCGTACAACGCGGTATTCATCAGGGCACCCGGAATCGTGGATTGTGGAGATGATGTCACAGTTCTGGCAAAAATCGATGATATGATCGTTGCTGCGGAACAGGAAAATGTCCTGGCACTTGCTTTCCATCCGGAACTGACACTTGATTCAAGGATTCATCAGTATTTCCTGGATAAACTTTTCTGAGTATTGTTTTCAACTTACTTTATTTTCTCTTTTCACTGATTTTAAAACCAAAACAGCACTGATGAAAAAGTATAAACTTCATCGCTGTGTAGATTTACTGTACTTTTATTTTGATACGGAGAGGTGAATCAATGGTAAAATTAACTGATGAGATGAAAGAAGAATTTGCAAAGATGAAGATATTCCCGTTCGCTACCGCTTCAAAGGACGGTGTACCCAACGTTATTCCTATTGGTATGTGCTTCCTTCAGGAAGATGATGAGACCATCTGGATAGTCGACAATTTCTTCCTCAAGACAATGGATAACCTCAGGGCAAATCCAAAGGGCGCCATCTATGTCTGGGGACCTGAGATCAACGGTTGCTTCCAGATCAAGGGTGATATCAAGATCATCGACCGCGGTGAGGAATATGATGCCATGCGCAAGATGGTAAAAGCAAAGAGCGACCGCTTCCCTGCAAGACTCCTTGTTAAAATGAAGATCACAGACGTCTTTGAGTGCAAGAGCGGACCTGATGCCGGTAAGAAGTTACTCTAAGTAGCTTCTATCTCTTTTTTTTGTTCCCAATATTTCTCAGTTTTCAATAAGTCTGATCAATATAAAGACAAGTACTCCAAGAGTTGCACCCAGGTAGATCCATCGAATATATTTCCTTGCTTCCTTTTCATCAGATTTCAATAATCCCGACAATGGATAAATGATCGAGATATCCATTATTGCGATAGGTATCAGATAAACAGGGGCCAACCAGTCCATTATAAATGGAACCGATGTCAGGAGAACAACAGAAAGGAATATGTAGCTACTTATCCGAAGAGCAAAATCCTTTCCATATTTAATGGCCAGGGAATTTGAATCTATTAGACTATCTCCCTGAATATCCATGGCATCAGCGGCAATTTCTTCTCCCAGGTCTATTAATGCGGCAATCAAAGCAAAAAACCAGACGATATTGTTGAATGGTAATCCGACGGACGCGCCGCCATAAACAAATGTCATCCCTACTGAAAGGCTTACCATTATGTTTCCGGGCAAACCGCTCCTTTTGTATCTCCTGTTATATAGAAACCCGATTATTGTCAGGATGATCACAAACAAGAGAGCAAAGAGACTTATCAGGTAACTAAAGATAAGGCCAAGGGTCATGAGGAACAATGAGAATATCAGTGCTTCTGACGGAGTAACAAGTTTTGAAGGAATTGGCCGGTGGGGTGCATTGATCCTGTCTGTCTCAACATCAAAATAGTCATTTAGCACCAGTATTGAGGCTGAAATTAAAAACACTGACATAAAAGCAAGTATGCTTTCTGAAATAGATGCAAAACTGCCCAGGGCTAAAATCTGTCCCATTACCACACATACTCCGGCGGAGAATGGAAGTTCAACTCTTGATAATTGTATCAGACCCTTTACCTTTTTGTTTACAGGATGCATTTTCAAAACATGAATATGCATTCTGCTATAAGCTTCTATCTTTATTAAATGGTAATTTCGGGGTTCGAAATATCTCAGAACTAAATAGGTAGTGTTGTAGAATAGTTTCCTGACCCTAAAACAAGAATGGAATGTGCCATGTTCTTCCATCCATGGCACATTTCGAGTAGCAATGTTTGGAGTGTTATGTTTTATTGAACATAACGACAATTCCTATGCTTTTTGGATATAAGTAATTTTCTACAATCCATAAACAGCAAAAAAAGAAGTAATAGGTGAAAAACTATAATTCATTCTTTCATTCAAGCTTTTCACCGCAGTTCATGCAGAATTTCTCACCGGCTTTTGTTTCATGTCCGCAGTTCGGACACCTGTTCTTTCCGTTGCCGATGTTCGATCGCTGTATTACGCTGTCGGATATTGTGGTATTGTTGATATTGTAGTTTGTCACCGAGTCATCAACGAACAGCTTAACATCCGTACGTTTCTCGATCTCCTCAAGGATCTTATGGTAGAATCCGGTGAGAGCCTCCTCCTTTTCAGCCCATGCCTTTATGATGAGGCGGGATTTACGCTTACCAACGACTTCCACATAAGCTGCGTATCTCAATCCGGAAACACCTTCGGCATAGAAACGTGCAACACCTGTGAAAAGTTGTTGTGTGGATGTGACCTCTGCCGGGATCATATAGAGATTCATGTCCTTGAGAATGCGTGTGCTCATGTCAAAGAGATTCTCCGCAGGTATATCCAGGTCCCTGGTATCTTCCTCGGCGATCAGCATATCACTGACATCTTCTCTCCATGTGTATTCGTCGGTCTCCACCGTCCTGAGGACCGGACACACTATATCGACCATTTTATCGGAGAGGTCCAGCTGGATATGCTTCTTCTTGCTGTAATCATAGTAGCGTATACTTCCTGAGATGATGCAATTGCCACATTCTCCGGTGGGACGTATATGGAAGGTGACCGTCTTACCCTCTCCGGGCTGGAGCATGGATATGGTCTTATCCCCTTCCTTCAGTCTGAATACGTCTGGCACGAAGAGAGTCACCCGGATATCGCCGACAGGTTCCTGTGATGGGTTCTCGACCTTTATCTTATAGAGGATGCTTGCACCTTTGTACTGGACTGCAGATTTGATCACGACATCCTTTGTTCCTGAAGAAACGGGAGCCTGTTTTTTGGGTGAAGCACTGCTGGTCTGTTGTGCTGCGGTAAAGGATCCTGCCTGTCCTGCAGCCTTTGCAGCTTTTTTCTGTTTCCTTTTCTTACCGGCTTTCCTGATTATGAATATAGGGATCAGGATAATTATCACCAGGGTAAGCAAACCAAGGAATGCATCTTCGTCTGAACTGTCTGAATAAGTGTCATCGTAATAGTAATCGGTACTGGTATCTCTGGTTTCTGCTGTTGTTCTTGTGTCTGTGGAATAATCATAAGTGTAGAGATAGACATCGGATAACAGGACATAATCGGTATAATCAACTGTGTAGATATCACGTATGCGGAACTCAAGCAGGAGGGCATTATCCTCATAGTAGAAATCGTCTCCCACAATGTAGTAGTCGTCCGAGAGAACGGTTCCGTAATAGGTTATTGTCAGTCTCGTGGTCTCACTATATGTATCCACCTCAGGCACATTGAGATAGTAGCCGTAACCCAGGTCAGCAAACTCGCCTTCCATCAACGGTATGTCGTACTCTTCAACAGAAGAGCCCGCAGCAGTCGGAATTAAAAAAGATATGATAAGGAAGAATATGAGTGAGTGTCGTATATGTTTTGATTTCATTTGCCACCCATTTGTTTTTTAAAACAGTATGTACTTTGTTTTTATATAATTTCGGGTAAGGAATTAACTAAAACAAAAGTTGTGGGAATCATTGATTTTCCGACAGCTTTCTTCCACACTGGCCACAGAAACCTGCTTCCGCAGGTACGGTAGAACCGCAACCGGGACATTTCCTGACAGAGGGTGACATTTTGTCATGTGCAGCTCCCATCAGGGCGGCATCAAGTTCCTGTCTTCTGTATGAGTCAGCACGCTCACGGTCCTCGACATCCATCATAAAACGGACCTTGTCTTCCTTTGCGATAGCCTCGCTCTGTCTGACCTTCGCAAGGGCTTCCAGTTGTGCTGCTGACATCTTCCCGTACTCGCGGCCTTCACTGACCACCTTTGCCACATCCGCTCCTCCGGTTTCCGTGATGGTTTTCAGGTATTCCATATCACGGCCGTGTTCGCGGTCCTTCATATCTTGTTCCACTTCAAGCTCCGCTTTCATTCCCCTGGCCTTTGCAAGCTTGAGTTCTTCCTTGAGGGAGATCGCTTCCCTTGCCTCACGCATGTCCGCTTCATGCTGCAGTCTTTCAAGCTCGAGCCGGGATGTCACATCCTTGTGCTGCTGCCCTCGCTCAAAATCACTCTGAGCGGCAATGCTTGCGTTATCGGCACGCAGTTCCGCAACTTCTTCACGGGACCTGCGTTCAGCATCTCCTTCGACTGCCAGTGTGTCCAGCTCGGACAGTTCTTCGGAAGTGTTGAAATCGTTTGTTGCCTGCATAACAATTCCATATGATCCAAGATCCCACTTAACAGTGTACTTAAGTGTCTCAAGTCCCCAGAGTGACAGGGTTGATTTGAGTCTCATCTCAAGCTCGTTCTCCAGTTTCAGGCGAAGATCTCTGTTTCCGTAGAGGTTTTCGACACTCTCCTTGCGGACCTCGGGTTCAAGTACCAGTGTTATGGCTTCGCTTTCAAGGCGATCATAGATATCCTCCACTGAAAGCATCCTCTCACCTTTTCTGTTCGGAGCCGTGTAGGCATACAGCATCTGGAAGAATCGCTTTGCTTCCTGTATTCTGAATCGCAGAAGTCCGCTGCAGGCTACCTTCTGATTATCCGCGGTCCAGAGCTCGGACAGTGACCATTGAAGGTCCTTCGGAGATGTATCCATGAGTGCCACATCAACGTCCTTACCAATGTTCCCTGGTTTCAGCAGCCCTCCGACTCTTAGTTTTCCTTCGTCTACGGTTTCCTGCAATTCACCGTTCTTGATCATGGCTGCTTTTTCGTTGGGTGAGAGTATTATATCCTTTCTGAAAAAACCGCTGACCCTATTCTTTGGTACGACCCGTGCAATGTCGCTTTCGCTTCTTTTCCACTTGAATGCCATTTTTGCCACCTTTTGATTTTCAGGCTATGTTCTGTTTTATATATTGGATAAGTATTATATATATTGTTTTCCATTGTATACAATAGTAATAGAATAACGGTGAAGATGAAGACTATGACAAGATCCTATCCGGTAAGCGCCAGAATATCTGAAGACAGTAAAATATATCTTGAAAGCTTAGTAGAAATGGGTATAGCGATCAACAAATCTGAAGCTCTCAAATTGTGCATCAGGTATGCAAAACAAAAAAAGATGGAGGAGGAACTCTGATGGTGTTCAAGAATCCTTTCAAAAAAGTCTCTCCAGAAGAAATGAAAACAAAGCTCTCGATATCCGAGCAAAGGCTTACGGCCCGTGAAAAGGAACTGAAGAAAAAGCAAGAAAAAGCAAGATCAGAAGCCAAGGAAGCACTTGCGAATGGAAACGATCGTGAATTCAGGGTCGCTTCAAGACGCTACTCACTGGTAGAAGGTCAGGTCAATACCATTGGCAGCATGGTGGAGATGGCACAGTCCATGTCCGATGTCATTGAGATGCAGACCGGTCTCAAAGAGGTCGTGGAGATCGGTGAGGATCTGGGACAGTGGCAGAAACAGCTTGGTTTTGATACCAATAAGCTTGAAGGCGCGGTGACCAATATCCGTACATCCATGGAAAAGGTGAATACAGCAAGCACAATGATGACATCCACAATGGATGCTGCCATGGGTGGTAATGCTGAGCTCAGTGAGATGCAGGATTCCCTGAGGTCAGAACTGCTTGCAGAACTCAGCAGCTCGGAAACCAAAAAGGATGACCTGTCCAAAAAGATAGATTCCGAGCTGGCAGAAACCGAATAACTGCTGTATGGGAACGCAGACTAAAAACACATGTGAGGTGCACATTTGACTTCAGCGATCACCCTCGCAGCCCAGGCACGTGGATATTCCAAGGCAGCAAAGGAACTTGAAGAAAGCGGCCAGCATGAGAGAGCAAGACAGCTATACCTTAAGGCGGCCAAGCTCTATAATGATGCCTATGCGTCTGCAGGTGACGAAATGGACCGTAACACCCAGCGTGACCTTGCGGAACATCTTTTTGCCAAGGCACAATCACTTAAATCATCCTCTGCAAAATACTCAAGTGGTGGTCTGGAAAGCAGTAATGGTTCTGATAACAGGGATGAATCATCCCTGTCAAAGGATGACCTGATCCTCAAAGAGATCCCCAATATCGGCTTCCCAGATATCGGAGGTCTTGAGGATGTAAAGGAAGAGATACGCAAGGCGATAATCTATCCTTTCACCCACAAGGAACTCTACCGGATGTATGGTCAGAAAGCAGGAGAGGGAATCCTGCTCTATGGTCCTCCCGGCTGTGGAAAAACAATGATGGCAAAGGCTGCGGCAAAGGAATGCGGTGCGGAGTTCATCAGTGTCAAGACCAGCAGCATCGTAAGTAAATGGGTGGGTGCATCCGAGAAGAATATCAAGCAGATATTTGATACCGCAAGGCAGAGTGAGAGAGCTATAATCTTCTTTGACGAGATCGACTCTGTAGCTGTCAGGAGAAGTGAGAGCGAAGATTATGCCAAGAGGGTTGTAAACGAAATGCTTGCCCAGATGGACGGTGTGGATACTGCAGGCGATGACCTGCTTGTGCTTGCAGCCACCAATGAGCCCTGGTCCATTGATCCTGCCCTGAGACGCCCGGGGCGATTCAGCAAACTTGTCTTCATACCCGAGCCGGACCTTGAAGCCAGGGCGGCCATATTCGATATTCAGCTTAAGGACCGCCCTATTGATGATGAAGTCGATGTCATGGCCCTGGCAGGAATGACTGATTCCTATTCGGGTGCTGACATAGCATCCATCTGCAGGGAAGCGGCAGATATCCCGCTTGGTGAAGCTCTTCGGGGTGGGGAGATTCGCAAAATAGGTATGCAGGACTTTGCCACTGTAATCGAGAAGCGCAAACCCTCGATTACAAGCTGGTATATCGGAGCCAGGAAAGCTATACAGAAAACAGGTGAGGAAGAGGTTTTCGGTGAGATATTCAGCGGATAACGGTTACAGGTTCTCATGTTCTTCCCCACACTTTTTGCTTTAGGGACTAAGACAGAAAAACAAATTATTTATATATTCTGATCTATATATTAATAGCTACTTCTAGTTGATCAAGTGTGATACAATGAGAATTCCCAAACTTCTGGCCGGTACAGTAAAATCATTCCCCTATGTCCTTTTGAACCGGGCGGGTGGATTGGCAGGAATATTGCTTCAGCTCTACCTTTTTGCATGGATCTTGTGGGCTGCTGTGTTTATCTCGGGAAATGCAGATATTATTCCTGAACTTGCCTACATCAGAAGTTTATCATACCCCGGGATACCTGCATCCATCCCACCTGTCCTGGCAGGCATAGTGCTTCCTTACCTGCCGGTTTATTTCTTCTGGATATATGACAGGACTCTGGGAGCCAGGAAAAGAAGAAATAAAGAGCTAAAAGCGTACGAATCCGTCAGAGCTGATTTCAGCCTCCCTCCCAAAATGGAACTTGGGATCGGCAGTTCGGTATCTTTCCAGATAAGTAACCCTACAAAGTCACAGGTCGAAAATATCTGGATCAGGGCAGTTTTTCCCGAATGCATACGCTGTGATTCCCCTGAGGTCTCGGCCGGTTCTCTAAAACCGGGAGCATCCAAATCCGTATCGATTTCATTTGTTCCCCTTTGCGCCGGGAAGGCCGATCTGGGACTTGTTGATTTTTATTTTGAAATGAAAGGGAAAGAGTTCAGGAAAGAACCTTTTTCCATGGGTACACATGAAGTTAGCTGCTCATATCTTACTATCAGTGCGGATGTTCCCGAAAATCTCAAATTCGGGCAACCTGCTTCCATGCAGGTCTCATTGAGAAACGATTATAAGATGTCACTGATAAAACCTGCTGTCAGGTTTTTCCTTTCAAAGGGAATCGAATCAGATTCCTCTGTTTTTACAATGGATGAGGTCACCCCGGATTCTGCCAGATCTTTAGCCTTTGATATAGTTCCGAAGATGGACCGTGAAACAAGTCTTGGTTATTTCAATGTGAGATTTCACCTGAACGGGAACGAATGCTACGTAGGGCCTGTGGATCTCGGAAAACGCGATATCGGAATACCGGACTTTGATGTCAGACTGAACATCCCGGATAATTTCCACAGGGAAGTTCCTGCCACCATCGGGATAACGGTTGATAACCACTCAGATGTGCCGCTTTCAAAGCTCAGGTTCACAAGCTGTTTTTCCTCGCAGATCGAATGTGAGTCACCTGAAGTATCCATTCCTGAAGTCCGGCCTAACTCATCAAGTTATGTATCCCTGTCCGTCAAACCGAAGACAGGCGGGAAGGTTGATCTTGGAAACATGAATATCTCTTTTGAGATAAACGGCGTTGAAGGTCATAGAGAACCGATCTATCTTGGAACTCACAATATCATTTGAACAATTTACCGGCTCTTACATCGCAATAATTTAAATGACAACTATTGCAAAGAATCAAAAGTAGATCAAGAGGATAATCATGTCTAAAATTCCCACAGACATCCAGATTTTACAGGAGCAGAATCGTCAGACTGCAATAAAGAATCTTAAAGATGCTTATGGCCTGATCGAGAAGCTTGTCCAGAAAACGTATATTGATAACGATATGGACGCAAACTCCAGTCTTCGTAATATACGGACTGATGTTTCGAGAATTATCTCTGAAATGGGAACAAAGGGACTTGGAAATTTTGACGGAAAAGAAGGTAACCTGGAAGATTTTTACGATTCAGAGGACAGATTCATCGCTACTTCAACAGCATTCCTGGAAGCTGTCAATAATTCGCTTCTGTCACAGGATACTGTGGATATTTTCCTGCTGGAGACTCAACTTGGCCAGTTTGAGAAAAGCCTTAATGAGAGAATCCTAATCGACCAAAATGTACTTGCTGAATTCAAAGAAAAAGAGATGGAAGCCGGCTTATCAAACGATAACATAGGATCGGATGCCACCTCCATGGAAAAAGAAGCTCCGGGAACAGGAAGCTTTATGGGAGTAAGCTCTGACAAATCAACTCCTTCAGAGAAACTCCCCGGTCCTTTTGGAATAAAATCCTCTGAAATATCCGGCATCAGCAATGAAAAACAAAAAACGGAAACTGAAATCATTTCCTTTTCAGATGAACCTGATACGGAAACCCTTTCCGGGATTTATAATTACTTCAATCTGCTTGAGCACAAGTATTCTCACAACCAGCCGGAAGTCTCCCATGATGGTAATTACATAGGTGACAAAAAATGGAGTTTTGATGTCTCTGACAGACGTATCATAGGGTTGGTCAAAGATGGTGTCTTCAGGGAACTTTTGCATTTTGAGACATACTGGCATCCTATGGATGACGTGAGGGAAATGATGCAGTTTGTCCAGTCACGGGCAAACGCTGTTCCGGGTGGACAGTTCCGCAGTCTCTGCCTTGTAGCTTCTGTCTGGAACAACGAAATAAAGGATTGGGCTAAAGGGTTCATGCATCCGCGCCTGGTCATCTTCCTTTATGAACTGGATACCGGTGATCTGATTTTCAACGAATCAGTTGATACCGGTAGAAACCTGTATATCTGGCATAGCTCCGGGAGAGAAATAGTGTCTCTTGAAGACGGGCTGCAGGAATTTATGGAAAATAACGAATACTTTGATGCACGGGATATCGCAGAAGAAACCGGACTGAATGTGAGAGGTGCGGAGAAATTCCTTCAGAAACTTGCAGACAGAAAGAAGATAATCAGTATAGGATTTGGCACTTCCAGCTACACAAAGTCTGGATTGTAATGCCGGAAATATGGATAATGAAAGTTAGTTAAATAAAAAAAGAGCAAAAAAGAGTGATAAATTCACTCTTCTGCTGGTGCTGCTTCTACTTCTTCAGTTTCCTCAGCTGGCTCTTCTTCGCCACCGAGGATTTTCTCAATGGTCTTGTCGCCGTATTCGACAACAACAGCATTGATCTGTACGATGTCAGGTGCGATTTCCCTTCCACGCATCATTTTCCTGCGACGTACTCCCTTTGAGACGGGTGTGTAACCAACGCCACCTGCGACAAGTACTTTCTGTCTCTTAGGACCAGGTACGTCAGGTCTCATGACCATTCCGCTCTTGTCACTGCCGCCCGTTATCTTCAATGTATATCCCTGTAATCCGACAGCTCCACCGTCTACTGTCTGACCGATGGCTTTACCGATAAACTTGTTAGCTTCTGTTCCGGTTACGTCGAATTGATATGCTTTTGTTTTAGGGTCTGATACCACAACTTTGAAATCTGCCATATTAATTCTCCTTTAGTCTATTTTTCCTTTGTATTCTAATGATATTCATGAGGTCTGATTTCCTGATCTCACTTTGCCCAGAAAGGATTTCCTCTCCTTTTGATCTCAAGAAATGCATCCAGTGTTTCTAATTCGTCTGCCGTCAATGTGTCGTAAATTTCATTTTCAAGGGTTTTGGCATGTCTTTCCGGGATATTCACAAAGAGGAAATCTTCCTCTTTTATTTGCCTGCCAACAGTCGGACCCTCTAGTGCAAGTGCAACTTCCATACCTACCCTGGCTTTGGAGATATTCTCTCCGCTTAATTGAAGGCCTTTGACCTTGCCTACAACGGTTCCATCTTCTGTAGTGACATCGACATTTGTTTTTACCACACCGCCGATGATCTTAACACCTACAACTGCAGGCTTGCTCTGCCTGAAAGTGCAGTTTGGAAGTATCTGGAACCTTCCGGGTTTTACGATATGTTCTGTCATCTCTTTCTCGGCAAGCTCCTTCTGCTCCTTTGCCCAGTCCTCGTAATCATCAATAAGTCTGTAGATGATATCACTCATAAAGGATCTGATATCGCTATCCTGCAGCTTTTCCTTAGCATCCGGAAGCACCTTTACATTGAAGCCTATGATCACCTTGTAGAATGGATCCTCAATTGCTGCAATCTCCACGATGTCACGCTGGGAAACATCTCCTACACTTGCTTTCCTGATCGGGATCTCCTCTTTCTTGAGCTCGTTTACAAGAGCTTCCAGAGAGCCTATCGTATCGGCCTTGATGGTTATTCCCATGGCATCGGTATCTATCTGGACGTCCTCTATCTCATTTTGGATCTCATCCGAGATCGCATCAATGTTTTCAGGTGTAACTACCCTCACAGGGGATCCTGCAAGAGCACTGTCCAGATTCGGTGCCGATATTTTCACACCGATTGCCGCTGTCACGGACTGTACCTGTTTGAACTTCTCCTCGGCCTTTATCTCCGAAAGAGGCCGGGGTTTTAAAAGAGCACGGACCTTGGTCTGTATTGGTTTGCCAAGACTGCCGACAACTATCATATCGCCCTTTTTCAGGGTTCCGTCATAGAGAATGACGTCTATTGTGGTTCCCAGTCCCTTTTCTTCTTTTACTTCCAGGACAGTTCCTACTCCGGGTCCGTTCGCATTATAATGCAGATTACCCTCAAGGAACCTCTGTGCAAGGCCCAGAAGTACCATAAGCACATCGGGAATACCTTCCCCTGTCATGGCACTTATTGGTATTATTCCTATATTACGCTGGAAATCACTTACCCTGTCATGTCTTTCAGAGTTAAAACCTGCTTCGTAAAGTTCGCCCACGATCTCATAGAATTTTCTGTCAAGTTCGGCCTTTACGTTATCAGCCTGCTTGTTATAGGAAACAATGAATGGAGCGTTCTTCTGTGCTTCCCAGCCATGTATCCTGTCTATCTTGTTGGCAACAACCACAAAAGGAGTCTTGAACCTTTTAAGTATCTGCAGACTCTCGATGGTCTGTGGCATGAAACCCTCATTGATGTCAATGATAACAATAGCCAGATCCGCAAGTGATCCTCCACGACTTCTCAATGAGGTGAAGGCATGATGTCCTGGCGTATCAATAAAAAGAAGACCTGGTACGATGAACTTGTTCCTCAGGTCAGGGTTGCCACATTTGTTTACGATGATATCTATGGGAACCTCGGTGG
Organism: Methanolobus zinderi; assembly: GCF_013388255.1. Classification (NCBI taxonomy): domain Archaea; kingdom Methanobacteriati; phylum Methanobacteriota; class Methanomicrobia; order Methanosarcinales; family Methanosarcinaceae; genus Methanolobus; species Methanolobus zinderi. The sequence continues at coordinate 1,710,609 of NZ_CP058215.1, read as the reverse complement.
CACCTATATGCTGGGTAATAGCTCCTGCTTCACCCTCTGCTACGGTACTACCTCTTATCCTGTCAAGTAGTGTGGTTTTCCCATGGTCCACATGTCCCATCACGGAAACTATTGGTGTACGTAAATCCTGCTTAACTGCCATTGCAACCCCTTCGAAAATAAGTTACTATAATAAGCTATCAGTGTAAAGGTTTTCCGGGATCCGTTGGATCTTGGATCAAAGTTCCCGGAAAGCTTTTTGATCACTCGTAGAGGCAAACCTCGTCGATCTTAGCGTAATCTACGATCTCTGATTCGCTGAAGTGTATAGCTATTTCACGCTTTGCCGCTTCAGGGGAATCCGATGCGTGTACGACATTTCTTCCTGTTTCTATCGCAAAATCCCCTCTTATTGTACCGGGGAGTGCATCAACAGGATTTGTTGCGCCGTTCATTTTACGCATGATGGAAATTGCATCTTTCCCTTCGACTACCATGGATACGCAAGGGCCGGATGTAACATATTCCATAAGTGCACCGAAGAACGGCCTTTCGACATGTTCCTTGTAGTGCTCCTTTGCTTTATCTTCTTCCATAAAGCCCATTTTCATAGCCGATATCTTCAGACCGCGTTTCTCGATCCTTGCTACGATCTCTCCGATGAGTCCTCTCTGTACTGCATCAGGCTTTATCATAATGTATGTCTGTTCCATGTCCGACACCACATTATGCTTTCTTCAGGTAAACTCTTCCCTGTTCTGTCCAGACAGTACGTCTTGGCAGTCTTCCAAGATCGAAATTCTTCTCGCACTTTGAAGAACAGAATAGGAACGATGACCCATCCTTTTTTATAAATATCTTGCCGGTTCCGGCTTCAAGGAAGCTACCGCAAAAAGAACATTTTCTCTGTTCCATCATGATCACCTTGTGGTCAGTTTCTTTGCTTCTCTTGATGTTTCTACTAACATCAGTATGTCACCGACTCTGATCGGACCGACACAGTTACGGGTGATTATACGACCCTTGTCACGTCCTTCGAGTACACGGCACTGTATCTGGCTGGCTTCACCATGCATGCCGGTATTTCCGATGACATCAATGACTTCAGCCGCATAGCCTGTATCTTCATCTGCCATATCGATACCTCACGTTAAGTATTATTTCAGTGCGCTTACTTTCTCTGCAATATCATCTATGAGTGAGCTTCCCTTTCCGGAATCCACGATTGCCACAGCTGCACAGGCAACACCTATGCCACAGGCTGCACCAAGTTCCTTCTGCTCTTTTACATAGATGTATGGAGTGTTCTTCTCTTCACAGAGTGGTCCGATGTGTGCGACAACTTCTGCAGGACTAACATCCTCTGCGATCACGGCAAGCTTTGTAATACCTCTCTCGACTGCTTTTGTGACTTCGTTGGTACCTTTTTTTAGTTTGCCTGTGTCTCTTGCAAGTTCTACACTCTCAAGCGCTTTGTTAGCTAATTCTTCTGGAACGTCAAATTTTGCTGCCATTTTATTATCTCCTTCGAAACCATGTTACTTACATGGTTTTTCATTATTCATTGCAGATCAGGCTTGAGCCTGAACTAATTTGGCCAATATAGGATTGTTACTAATTGATAATCAATAACTGACAATGTAATTACGCCAAAGTAATGGCTACCAATCGCTGCATTCAGATATATACCTTTCGGAAAACGACGATCGTTTCCACAAACAATCTTTTAATGTATAAAGCTTGTGGCAAAAAGAAAAGGTGAGAAATATCTCACCTGAACTGCTCCGTAATAAGTCCGTAGATATTCGAAGCATTGGTAGTTATTACGACCTTTGTGATGTTGCCATCTTCATAGGTGGTGGTGTTATAGTACAGATCCCTCTCCGTACTGTTTGCTTCCATGGCGGTAATATTGCTGAGGATGCTCTGGTCCGGTTCGACGAACACCTCTGTCCTGGAATAATTTCCGTCATTCATATTCCGGTATTCAAGGTAGTACTGGTCCACCAGCTCATCACCCTTTACGAGTGTCGAGTACTCGGCCCCCGGTTCCACATACTGGAGTGCTGTGTCAAAATCACTTGAACTCTCGTTGCTTCCTGATGCGACATCGATTACATCTTCAAGGGCATCCCTTGGTCCGAGCAGCATGGGTGTACCAACAACATTATACAGTTCTCCGCCACGGGACAGGAGGTAGTAGCCGTTGTATGGATCTTCTGTAAGCATATACTCGAAGTTGATGACCTCGGGGTTCATCGTATGTGCTTCAAAAGCAAAGTCCCCTGTAGCACTGTATGCGGAGTATCTTTTCACTATCATCGAGTTGTAGATCGAGTACAGCTCGGTGATATTCGGTGCCATTACCTGAAGCGGAGTATTGTAGACCCTTGAATAGTCCACATAAGAAACCACTGCAACTCCTTCAGGTGTGATTTCAAGCCCGTCCTCTATGGAATTCAGCTCATGTTGCATTTTTGTCCCGGGTATTGTCTCAAAGCCCGGAGCATTTGCAAGGTCTTCCTGAATATCAGTCTGTTCTCCATTTCCATTGGAATTGCCCATCAGACTTGCAGCAAAATATGAAAAAATGGACAGTACCATTATAGCAGCCAGAAAAATGGCCACATATTTCTGATTCATTTAAATCCTCGTATATTGATGAAAACTATGTTTATGTATACAAGACAGATTATATTGCGTTTTCTCCTATCTTGGCGATCGTCTCGTCGATATCTGCCTGGAGTTCGTCGGGAATGCCCTGTATTCCCACATCAAGGAAACCTCTTACGATCATACCTACAGCATCTTCCTCTGAAAGACCGCGGGCCATCAGGTATTCGATCTGCTCGCGTGCAATCCGTCCTACTGCGGCCTCATGGGATAGTTCTATATCCTCTACATTTGCCTCCAGGATGGGTATTGCCCTCTGTGTGCCTCCCCCGATTACAAGACCATGGCATTCAAGGTGACCTTTTGCACCGTTGGCGTTACCTACCATTTCTCCTCTTGCAATGGACACTCCACCGGTTGTGATCGTTCTTGAGATAAGTTCTGCAGATGTTCCTTCAGCTTCAAAGATCACCCTGCTTCCCAGATCAAGCTCGGATCCCGGATGTGCAACAGCTATGGTATTGAGTCTTGCAAAGGCGTCCTTGCCTTCCAGTATAACAGTTGGATACGACTGGATGGATTTCACGGGCTTGAGGGTTACATAGTTGCTTATGTACTTACCTCCTTCCTCCACATGTACCACTGTTCGCGGCCTGACTCCGATCTCTTCCGCCCAGTTATGGATCATAGTAAAGTTCAGCGTAGCACCCTTTTTCACATACATCTCGGAAATTCCAAGATGCAGACCCCTGTCAACTCCGTGTTTTGTCGAGCAGCCGGTGATGACGTCGAGTTCCGCTCCCTCTTCGACTACTACTATATTATGTACGGTCTGTGAGACCTGCTTCGAGCCTATGAGAAGGCATGTCTGAACAGGCATCTTTGACTTCTTGCCGGCAGGAGCACGGATAAAGTAACCGTCAGCTTCCTGCAGATAGCTCATTGCAGTATACTTATCAGCATCAGGCTTCACAAGTTTCCATGCATAATCCTCTACCCAGTCATGAACTTTCATGGCGTCTTTCAGGGACATGAGTTCAACGGCATCCTTCTCACGTAGGGATGTATGGGTAATGGCGTTATCGATCATTATGAGGCTGCCGGATCTGTTGTCTTCCCCGGGAGTAAAACCGACATTCAGGAGTGTTCTCTGATCATCTTCATCAAGCTCTTTCATATCTTCGGCATACTGTACGTCAGATGTGGCAATACCGTATTCCTCAAGATCGAAATCTTCTCCAAAGCTGGCAGACTTCTTGAGAGCATCTTCAGCTTTTTTTCTCATATCTCCATCAGCTTGCATTTGATACACTCCTGATATCCCTGTTCTTTTATTTCGGTGAGCATTTCACGTGGGTTGCCTGAGCACATTACAGTTCCGTTACAAAGGATGTAGGCCCTGTCAGTCTGCATATAATCGAGCACCTGTCCTGTATGTGTGATCACGAGTGCGGATTTCCCGTGTTTGCACCTCTCTCCCGGGCATTTACAATTTTTTGTGAGCAGCTTGTTGATTGTGGTCCCCAGCAGCTCAATGCTTGCAAGGTCTACTCCCGATTCCGGCTCATCCAGCAGCAAAAAGTCGGGATTCTGTGCCGAGAGTTGCAGCAGCTCTGATCTCTTTATTTCCCCGCCTGAAAAACCTACATTGATGTCTCGATCGAAAAAGCGTACCATGTCGATCGACTCAGCAAGTTCTTTAGTATCGCTGAGGTCATTTGAGATAACTCCCAGCAGGTCCTGAAGTTTGACACCACTAAGGTTCGGGGGTCTCTGGGTCATAATGCCCATACCCATCTGTGCCCTCTGGGATACCGACAGGTTGGTGATGTCTTCTCCCTTGAAAATGATTTCTCCGTCCACAACTTTATAGCCACTGAATCCCATCAGTGTCATAAGAAGAACGGACTTTCCTGCTCCATTAGGCCCGAAAAGAACATTGGTGTGGCCGGCTTCGACGTCAAGGTCTACACCTTTTAGTACTCTGCGACCTCCGACTTCGACAGTTAGATTATTGATCTCCAGCATAAGCGTGGTCTCCCTTTAATTTTTTAAGTTTGTGAGAATAATAGGCATATATTGAAAGTCAGTACTCTTAATACTGCTATAAGTTAAAAACTTATTGAGGACAGAAAACACCGTTTTTATGAAAATAGACGTGATTGCACACTGATAATTGATGTGAGAACGATTCTTGGAATCGTTTCAACGCGATAAGTCTTACAGTGTATCGACCAATTACGTTAATCCATTGAATAAAAGTAGTAAGATTACAATCCCAGCTCTCTTGCAATCTCCTGGAACTCTTTTCCCTTTTCGGTTGTCTGGTAGAGGTTTTCTTTTTTCTCTATCAGTCCTTTTTCCTCCAGCATGGCAAGGTATCTGTTGACAACCTCGAAGTTCAGGTTTGCACGATATACGATATGTGTTTTTTTCGCTCCTTCCATGGCAGCCCTCAGAATTTCTACGCTAATTGCAGTTCGACTTCTTCTAATACTAATCACATCCCTGTCAGATCAAACTTATCACGTATTTCAGACACGTGTTTGTTTTTTGAGGAAATGATCCTTCTGAGAAACCGGAAGCAACACTCTTTGCTTTTTATCCAGGCATACTGTGCAGACCTGCATCCCCATCAGCAGGTAATCTATCTCAGATATCTAATTATCTTCCCGAAAGCAAATTGATTTGCACGGGCCGTGAATCTCCCCCATTCAAGAATCCACTATGAGGGTCATGATGTCCTTGTCCGGGACCGATCCTGCCAGATATGCCATATACCTATACTACGATAATGAACTTGCTCCCATATTGTTCATATACGTATTCGGTTATCTAAAGCGTTCTACGCACCATCTGATCGGCCTTGTTGACAGTTCCTGAATTCCAATTGCTTATTCAGGAACGACTATTAACAACCCTGATAAAGAATATGGGGTATAGCATTATAAAAAGATAAGAAATATTCTTTAGTAATTTAGATTAGAAACAATATTACTGCTTATTTAAAAGAAACAATTCTTTTTTCAAAATCAATATCTAACGGATACATCTATCTCTTATATGTCCTATACTTCCCTAACTATTGACATTCACACAAAAAAAGAGCTTGAAGTTGTTTTTAGTTAACTACTGGTGTGGTATGCTGTTAGTATCAGCTCTACTGATGATTGTTATAAAAAAATACTGTCTTTATGCATAATTTTTCCTACGTGCACTATATTTTCATTTAGATGAGATATGTATATAAACAATATACTCATATATTGGATTCACGTAGTTTAAACCACTATGAAGTTCTCTATATAGAGAACAAAAATAAGGAAAAGGGAAACAGACTGTTGTATCAAAATCCTGTTTCCCGATTCTAACTCTTCCCTTTTTCAGGTAAGGTGGTACTTGGTGGTAATGTAAACTAAGTTCTCATACATAACGCTGAGACTACTATTGACCACCATAATAACTTTGTTACATATGTAAATATAAGTTAAGGAAGCATTTTTCCTTAACTGGTATACATAGGATACTTTCTAATTACGATTGTCATCAATGGTAATTGTTGTGTTTGATATCGCTTCATTCTTTCAAATAGTAAGATTTAAAGAAACCATATCAGAGCTTTTTCAATGCAGACCTGGCAATATAGTTGCTTACCAGAGTATAGACAAAGATTATTATCCCGAGCCATAACATAGGCTCTCCTATTTCCTCCTGTCCAAAATAGGAAAGTGCAAGCCCTAAACTTAATATGATCACATTGATCTTAAGCAGTTTCTTGTTCCTGTGGAGTACAGCAAGATTCTTATGCTGCTCCCGGATTGTTTCTTTCTTTTCCTTTTTCATATGGTTCACTCTACTTTGATTATCATTTCTGCTGCTTTACGCAGTCTGTTCCTGACGGCGGCTCCCACTCCCCTCTGGCTGAAAGAACCGTCTGCGATTATAACATCAACTTTCTGCTCATCCAGACTTCTCAGCCCTGAGAACAGGTTAAGCGCTATCTCATCAGGTCTGTCCCTGCTTCCAAGCAGGAAAAATGCATCACAGTCCGGTGCATCAGACCTGTCTGTAAGAAGCAGGCCAACCCTGGCACCCCTGGTCTTGAAGTCACAGAACATCTCCCTTATCTTCGCATTAACCGGTTTGCTGTCACCTTCTATAAGGAGCACAACAGCATTGGGTGAGTAATGGGTATATTTCATGCCGGGTGAGCGGACCTTTTCTATATCCTGATGAACCCTGTCCTCATATCCGATTCCTATTCCGCCTATCTCTTCTTCTATGTCTTCCTTTGAGATCATGCCCGGTCTGAGTATGGCAGGTGGTTCAGAGCTCATATCGATAACAGTGGATTCAACCCCGACATTCACGGCCCCTGCATCTATTACAGCATCAATACGGCCGGAAAGGTCTGCTACAACATGGTCTGCGGTTGTAGGGCTTGGTTTTCCCGACAGGTTTGCACTTGGTGCTGCAAGTGGTCTTCCTGATACTCTGATCAGCTCTAAAGCGATCCTGTTATCAGGCATCCTCAGTGCCACAGTATCAAGTCCTCCGGTAGTGATATCGGGAACGACTTCCTTGCTTTGTAATATAAGAGTCAGAGGTCCGGGCCAGAATTTGTCCATCAGAGTATACGCTTTTTGCGGGATATGCTTTGCCAGGTCTCCGACGCCCTCTTTTGAAGCAACATGTACTATTAGGGGATTGTCTGCAGGTCTTCCCTTTGCTTCGAAGATCTTCTCCACAGCAGCCGGATTCAATGCATCTGCTCCGAGCCCGTAAACTGTTTCGGTGGGAAATGCAACGGTCCCCCCTTCTTTAATTATTGCAGCAGCTTCTTCTATTATTTCTCCGAGCTTGCCTTTATCAATATGGAAAACCTGTGTTCTGGATGTCATGGTAGGGTGTTTTAAAAGGAATGGAGACACTTGTGTCTTCCCGGGTGCACTTGAACCTGGATCAATGGGTATTACTTATATAGTATGTGATCAATTTTAAAACTCTGGGCCTGTGATATCAATTAAGGTTCGTATTAAACAAACATGGAGATAAGTTTTTTGTCCGGAATGAACGTATCTTTCTGGAAAGCGGAGTTAGGCTGCTCCAGGTCAGAACAACTAATTTCAAATAGTTCACAATTGTGGCTCTTCCTCACTTATTTTCGGTTTATTGAAATGACAATACTTATATACCATTATGACGTCTACTCGCTAAGTGAGCGGGTCTGTTTTTAACCCCACTCCCACACTAACCCCCACTCCCACACTAACCCCCACTCCCCAACCCGCTCACAATCATTCTATGGGGATAAACTTAAAATAGGGCTAATTTTAGCTGATTATCCTGTTTGCATTTTGCTTAAAATTACTTCTTATGATTGTTACAAACATAATTTCCGCACTTTCATGTGTCCTTTATTGCTTATATTTGCTGAAATCAAACAGCTTTTTGAAAAAAAGATTGCCCCGGAATTCGGGGTCGCCATAAAATATCTCTATTCCTGCTCTTTTCTATCCCGTGTGTAGACCTTGCCGTATTCGTCTATGACCGACTCTTCACAAAGGCCAACGCCATGCCGGTGGGCTGCGCGACTTATCATGTGAGCTGCTATGGGGGCTGTGAGCAAGAGGAAAAGACCCACTGTTATGGCTTTGACCCCTATCGGGGAAAACCCTACCTTCAGCAGGAGACTGAGCATAACACCGAATGCGCCCAGAGTACCTATCTTTGTTGTGGTGTGCAGACGGTTGTATACATCTGGCAGCCTCACAAGCCCGAGCATACCAAGGAACACAAAAAAGAGTCCTATGAGAAGAAAGGCATTGCTCAACAGGTCAAGTGCTGTTTCTATTAGGCTCACAGAACCACTCCTTCATCGAGATATTTGGCTATTGTAACGGTTCCGACAAATGCAATGATGGAAAGTACCAGTGCCACGTCCATGAAGAATACAGAACCCTGGTCAAAAGAATATACACCCAGCATCACAACTATTACAGTTGTCATGGCATCGAGTGCTATCACTCTGTCGGGTATTGTGGGTCCCTTTATTATCCTGTATATGCATGGGATTATGGCGAGCACCATTATAATTATTGCTAGGGTAAACATTGAGATCATTCGAATGCCTCCAGTACGTATTTTTCCAGGTCATCCCTGATGGATTCGGCTACTGCCTCAGGATCTGATGCATCGATGGCATGAACGTAAAGGACCGATCTGTCATCGGACATATCGATGGTCAGTGTACCCGGTGTCAGGGTGATTGTATTTGCTATGGTGGTTATACCAAGATCGGTCTTTGTCCTGATAGGTACTGCGATGATGCCTGGTTTTATGTCAATTTTCGGTTGGAGCACTATCTTTGCCACTACAATATTGGCTTTTATGATCTCCTTGATAAGGACATACAGATACCTTGCCTGTGCAGGCAGTTTCTTTATGCCTTTACTGATGGAGAAATCACGCTCAAAGTGGTAGAGTGGCTTGAACGGACGTATGATAAAGGGCGCGAATATAAGTCCCAGTATAAAGTTGTTGACATTTATCGTACCATGGACAAAGCACCATATCAGTCCGAATACTGCAGCGAAGAATATATAGCGTTTCATCTTACCACCCTCGTGAGTACCGCTTCAATGTATGGTTGCGGATCAAGTATCTGTTCTGCTGTTGCAGTTGCAAGTGATATCAGAGGCTCGGCATAGAGTCCGAAAACAATGATGGACAGTGCGAGCACTATAATAGGTGCCATGATCAGGGGAGATGCCTTATGTGAAGAATAGTCCCCGTATTTCTCAACATCCCTCTTCTCACCCCAGAACATCAAAAGCCATGCCCTGAACATGTAGAATAGGGTGAATATTGCAAATATTAGCGCAATTCCTATCTCAAAGTAATACTCACCGATGATACCGGCATCAAAGAGTACGAACTTGGCAATAAATCCGCCTGTTGGGGGAAGGCCTGCAATGGACATGGCCCCTGCCAGAAAGAGCAGTGCCACCATCGGGGTGCTGTCAACCATGCCTCCCATCTTGCGCATGTCCCGGGTGCCTGCATGGTGGATTATGGCTCCTGAGCTCAGGAACAACATGGACTTTGCAATCGCATGGTTCACAAGGTAGATCAGTGCTGCAGCAATTGCATAAACACCGCCAAGGCCAATTCCGAGGAATACATAACCTATCTGGCTCACGCTGGAGTACGCAAGCAGACGTTTCACATCAGTCTGTGCCACTGCGGAGATTGCACCGATGATAATGGTAGCAAGTGCCAGATATATTATCACGGGCTGGAATATGTACAGTGTGTCCCTGAAGATCAGGAAGAAGACACGCAGCATTCCATAGGCACCAACCTTGATGAGTACACCGCTCAGCATGGCGCTGATGGGTGAAGGTGCCGTGGGGTGCACATCAGGCAGCCAGTAATGCAGCGGGAAGATTGCCGCCTTGTTACCGAAGACCACGATGAACATAAGAGCGATTGCGAACACATGCCAGGGAAGGGTTCCTGCATCGCTCATTGCACTGAGCTTTACGGAGATATCAGCCATGTTGAGCGTACCGGTGGTCGCGTAAAGAGAAGCCACGGCTATCAGCATGACAATTGACCCTAGCATGTTCAGTACGAGATATTTGAATGTAGCTTCCATCTTGTCGGAGCTCTTTGTAACTCCTCCCTGCTCGTTGGCAACCACCAGGGCACATGATGAGAGCAGCAGTATCTCGAAGAATACGAAGAGATTGAATATGTCCCCTGTCAGGAAGGATCCGTTAAGACCTGCCAGCAGCAGGTTGAACAGCGGATAATATGTAGCACTGAGTGATCTCTTCTCTATATAGTCAAATGAGTAAATTAGTGAAAGGAAGGAAATACAGGTTGTAAGAACAACCATGCCTGCACTTAGCAGATCGGCCACAAGCAGTATGCCATACTTGCCCCATTCACCAACCTCGTATACCTGTATTCCGGTGTTCCATACCTGCAGGAGTAGCATTACACTCAGAACTACAAGTCCGGAGGACACCAGAATGTTCAGCCCTTTCTGAAGCTGTGGATTTGACCTGAGCATAACCATGATCGCTGCCATAAGTATCGGGACGGCGATCAGGATTATCGGCAGATGTTCTGCTATCGGACTCATCCCCAGAGCCTCCTGAGTTCTTTGATATCAGTTGTCCCGTATTCCTCATAGATACGATAGGCAAGTATCAGTATGAATGCGGTAACGGCCAGGCTGATGACTATTGCAGTAAGTACCAGAGCCTGAACAAGCGGATCAACAAAATTCACAGTATGACCTGCGGCAGTCACAGGTGCCAGTATGTTCTCGGCCAGAGCATCATTGAAAATTGTTCCTGTAGCCTCCGAGGCTCCATGTCCGCCGTCTTCTGTAATGATCGGTACTCTTGCTCCCGCGAAGGCTCCGGTTGATACGATCAACAGGTTAACAGCATGTGAAAGTACGCTTAGGCCTATGATAATCCTCAATATGTCCCTGCGGAGTACAAGGAATGTGCCAATACCAAAGAGTATGGCAATTGTTAATGAAAGCAGGGTATTGTTCATTCGTCATCACCCACGTTTTTGAAAATAAAGAGCAGACTACCAATTACAACGAAATATACTCCGATATCGAAGAGACCTGCGGATACGAGTTCCACCTCTCCGAAAAAAGGAAGATGCACGAACTCCACGGCACTTCTGAAGAAGTTATGTCCGAAGGGTATTGCAGCAAAGGCTGTCAGGGACGCAAGTATCAGACCAAAGGCAAACCACTTGCCCCAGTCGGGATCGAAGAAGGACTTGATGTAGTCAAGTCCGAAGACTACGTATGTCAGCGCGATCACAGAAGCGAACATCACCCCTCCGATAAATCCTCCTCCCGGATTGTTATGCCCTGCCAGCAGCAGGGAAATGGAAAAGAGGATCACCAGTGGTAAGCATATCTTGGTAACTGTTTTTGTTATGGTTGTGGTCATTCTTCCTCACCTCTGCTGTGTATCAGGTTATAAACACCGAATGCTGCCAGACATAAGACCGAAATCTCTCCTAGTGTATCATAACCTCTGAAATCAACAATGATCACGTTGACAATGTTATGACCTCCGGCCAGTGGCAGGCTGTTCTCTATGAAGTAATGGGAAAGACTCTCAAAGGGTGCCACGATTCCCTGTGTGGCATTTATCAGCAGTACGAATACGGTCAGAGCCACTGCCGAAGCTATCAGCAGGTCTCTTGTCAGCACTGCCGGTGTTACATGTTCCCTGAACTTCTGCGGTATCTTAACTATTGCAAGAAGGAATATTATTGTGGAGAGTGTTTCCACAAGTATCTGGGTCAGTGCAAGGTCAGGTGCCGAGAGGTAGATGAACAGCAGACTCACAAGGTAGCCGAGTCCCGAAAGGGATATTATGGCAGGCACATATCTTGGAAGCAGTGCTGCACCCAGACCTGCGATGATCATGAACAGGAACAGTATACCTTCATAAGGCGGTATGTCAAAGTTGAGTGTCGAAGGTATGATATCCGCCGTAAGCAACACTACAGGTATCATGAACAGTGCAATCATTAGGAGCAGCAGGGCTATAACATAGGTCTTGATGTTCCCTGGCTGCATCCTTGATGAGAAGCCGAAGGTGACGTTCTTTGCGTTGTCCACCGTGGCATCATAGAGATAATTTACACTTAGCATGGGATGCCGTGAATTGAACCTGTTCTGCCAGGCAGCAATGCTGTCGTAACGTGTGTATATCAGTATTCCCAGGATGAACGTTGCTATTGTCATCATCAGGGCAGGCGTGAACCCGTGCCAGAGTTGTACGTGCAGGTCAACCGGTTCGAGAAGTATGGACTCGGTCGCAGGCTGAACGATATAGTGTGAAGGTATTGAAGGCACAAGTCCGAACAATATGATAAGCACTGCCAGAAAAGCAGTTGGAATGATCATGGTCCAGCCCGGGTCATGTATGTGTTCCGGGAGACCATGTGACGGGCGTTTTCCGAGGAAAATGCCGTCAATGAGTTTGATGGAATAGGCAAAGGTTAACACACCTCCGAGCACAGCCAGTGCCGGGATAAGATATGTGAAAGGACCTCCGAGCAGGTGTCCCATCTCATAAGATGCTTCATAGAACATCTCCTTGCTCAGGAATCCGTTCAGCGGTGGTATCCCTGCCATTGCAAGGGCACCTATGGTCGCAAGGATGAAGGTTATCGGCATCTCCTTTCGCAGTCCTCCCATTTTCGTGATATCCCTCGTGGCCGTTTCATGGGCAACTATGCCTGCCACAAGGAAAAGTGATGCCTTGAAGGTTGCGTGATTGAGCAGGTGGAATGTTGCTGCAGCCACTCCTATTCCCGGGTGGTGGAGGGTGGTGTAACCGTACATGGTCATCAAATATGCAAGCTGACTGATGGTGGAATAGGCAAGTATTCCTTTGATGTCTGTCTGGCGGAACGCCAGGAAACCTGCCATGATCATTGTGATTATTCCTACACCGCTTACTAGGATAAACCAGGCATCGGTTCCGGAGAATATAGGGTGTATCCTTGCTACGAGGTAGATTCCCGCCTTGACCATGGTGGCCGAGTGCAGGAACGCACTGACAGGAGTTGGTGCCTCCATTGCGTTGGGTAACCACACGTAGAAGGGTCCCTGTGCTGATTTTGATGCAGCACCAATGAATATCAGGATAAGTGCTAGAAGGAAGAGTTCGTGTCCTTTTATGAACTCGATCATGGATTCGCTGTGCAGGATTGTGGGTATATCAAAAGTGCCTGTTATTGCGTGCAGCACTAAAAATCCCGCAAGCATGAAAAGCCCACCTGTTGCCGTTATAAGCAGGGATTTGGTTGCCCCGTAGACGGACATGGGCCTGTTGCGCCAGTATCCGATAAGCATGAATGATGTGATACTGGTAAGTTCCCAGAATATGAACAACTGGATGAGATTTGCTGAGAACACCATTCCGAGCATGGAGCCCATGAAAAAGAGAAGCTGCTGGTAATAGCGTGGGAGGTCTTCTCTCTTGGACATGTATCCATTGGAATATGACATGATTATGATGCCGATAGTAGAGACAATTATACCGAACATCACACTGAGCCCGTCTCCGTAGAACGACAGGTCAATACCCAGTGAGGGTATCCAGGTTATGGAGCCCTGTATGCTCTCTCCGTGTATGACAGTTGGTGCAACCTGTGCCACAAGTACAAGACTCAGGAAAGCAACCGCTGCTGCATACCATCCTATTCTGTTCTTCAAAAGTTTTTCAACCACTGGCAATATACCGGCCAAAATGAATGGCAAAAAAACCGCTAGAGTAATTGCTGTAAACGAATCCATGCCATTGTAGATTTAACTACCTATATATAATGTTTTTTAATGAGACTTATTATTCGTGATGGATTTAATTCTCATTTCTGTTCTCTTTTTTCAGCTTTATATACATAAAAATCATGCTTTAGAGCAAAACAGGGCTCGATAATAACACTTATATATGTGATCTTTTCTTCCCTTCCAGTATACTATCGTGCTTATTATCCCCCAAAGTTATTCAAATATGAATACAATATCGCACAGTATGTTCAAGGGAGTAATATTCGACTCAGATGGTGTGCTTGTGGACTCCATGTCCTATCATGCAAAGGCCTGGGTGAAGGTCTTTGAGGATGAAGGTATCGATGTTTCCGAGGAAGAGGTCTATGAGATAGAGGGCTCGAACCATAAGGGTGTCATTGATATTTTTTTCAAAAAGGCCGGTATAGAGGCTGATGAATCCACCTATGAAGAACTGCTGCAGAAAAAAAGAAAGCTCTTTATGGAGATGAACGAGGCAGAAGCATTTGATAATATGCGCGAGTGCCTGGAACTTCTGCATGGAAAATATAAACTTGCCGTAGCTTCAGGTGCCGACAGGAAGATCGTATCCAGTCTCATGGAAAAATTCTATCCTGATATCTTCGATGTCGTGATATCCGGAGAAGATGTCAGCAATGGAAAGCCCGACCCGGAACCCTATCTGAAAGCTGTGGATAAACTGGGTCTAAAGAGAGACGAATGTCTTGTTGTGGAGAATGCTCCGCTGGGAATAAAATCTGCTAAGAATGCAGGTCTGTATTGCGTTGCAGTGGCTACCTATCTGGAAGCTGAGAAAATGTCAGAGGCCGACAGGGTGTTCGGGGACCACAGTGGTCTGACAGATTACCTGAAAGAGCTGGCCCTGGCTAAAGAGTGAATTATCTTCCTGGCTGGAAATAAAAAGAGTGAAAATGTACGGTTATACCAGCCGTACAGTTTCAAGGTTTGTCAGTGCCCGGGTCTCGAGCCTGTTCTTCTTGTGGATCGAGCTTGCAAGGTCAAGGCATGAGCGCTCGTCTCCGTGTTCGGTATAAACCCTTTCCGGACGTGGTTTCATCCTCTTGATGTAATCCATGAGCTGTTTCCTGTCGGAGTGACCTGAGAATCCGTCAACGACCTCAACTCTCATGTTCATTGTTACTACGTGTGTTCCGTTGCTGCTGGACAGGGGTATCTCCTTCCATCCTTTCTGTATCCTTCTACCAAGGGTTCCGTCTGCCTGGTAACCTACGAACACAAGTGTGTTGTTCTCGTTCTCCGCGAACGCCTTGAAGTATTCTATGACAGGACCTGCATTCATCATACCTGATGTTGACAGGATAACACATGGATGAGGTTCTTCTATTATCTTCTGGCGCAACTCATTGGAATCCACAGGTTTGAAACATTCGGCAAGGAAAGGATTCTCTCCCTTCTGGAAGATAAGCTTACGCAGGTCGTTATTGAGGTATTCCGGATATGTTGCATGGATTGCCGTAGCTTCCCAGATCATACCGTCAAGATAGACCGGAACGTTGGGTATCTCGCCTTTACGTATCGCGTCCTCGAGAACGATCATGACCTCCTGGCTCCTACCCACGGCGAATGCGGGAATGAGCACAACTCCTTCCTTTTTGAGTGTCTCCTTTATGATTGTCTTGAGGTTCTTTTCGGCATCTTTCAGAGCCGGCTGCATTGCATTGGAATTGCCGTAGGTGGATTCCATTACCACACTCTCCACACGGGGGAACCTATTGACCGCGGGATCAAAGAGCCTGGTCTTCTCGAACTTGAAGTCACCGGTGAACACTACATTGTGCAGACCGTCTCCGATATGGAAGTGAGAGACCGCGGAGCCCAGAATGTGTCCCGCATTGTGGAAGGTCAGCTTGATGTCCGGTGCAATGTCAGTAACTTCTTCATAATCCAGTATGATCGTGTGTTTTAAGACTTCCCTTACATCTGCGGATGCATAAGGCGGCCTTTTGCCTTCCTTGGCAGCCACGTCTATGTAGTCAAGCTGCAGGAGTGCCATGAGATCACGTGTTGGTGGTGTGCAGTACACTGGTCCTTCAAAACCATATTTGTAAAGCAGTGGGACAAGTCCCTGGTGGTCAAGGTGGGCGTGTGTGAGCACCACGGCATCTATCTGGTTTATCGGGAAAGCTTCAGGTACGTAGAGGAATGGTGTCATATCATCCTCTGAAGCTACATTCACACCACAGTCGATCATGATCCTTGATTCCGGGGTTGAGACAATAAAGCAGCTGCGTCCTACTTCTCTTGCTCCTCCCAGGGATGTGATCCTTACCCACTGGTCCTTGGAGGTACATCCTCTGTGTATCTTTCTCCCCACGGCTTTCAGGATGTCCTTTCTTTCCTTGTGGTTGGTACGCATGAATTCACGGATGTTCTTGACTGTCCGTGACTTGATAGGTGGAGTCCTGACAACTTTGGGTGTCCAGCCGATCTTCTTTGTGATCTCCCTGAGTGTCTCTCCATGTTTACCGATCACAAGCCCCGGCTTTTCCGCTTCGATGATGACCTCACCCACATCGGGGTCAAAATGATAATTAGAAACTATGGACTCTGACGGAACCGTCTCTTCTATTTTCTGTATCGATTCCTCGGGAGGCATCAACACTTTCGGATCAGGACGAACCACTATACGTGTTCTCAGGATCTTTGCGAGATTTCTGACAATATTTCCGTTATCAGCAAACTTCTTTGGTTCTTCGGTGTAAACTACGAGTTGCGGGCCTTCAAATTCAACATCAGAAATAGTTGTGCCACTGGGCAACTTCTCTTCAATCTTTTTCTTAAGATCAGATAATACTTCTTCTACCGCCATTAAAACAGCCTTCCTGTAAAAAATGAAAAATGTGAGTTATAGAAATTTGGATTTTTAAAAATTATATTTAAAAAATATATAGTTGATGTCAGTTGAGCTCTTCCCTCAGTTTCTTAACTTCCTCTGATTCAAGTCTCTTGTAATTGTTCTCACTTATGACTACTACATCGATTCCGTTGCCGGATGCGGAGTCTCTCTTCATAGCATTATGCAGTGCCCTGACAGCCAGTTCGGTACCTGCCTCGGTATCCATGTTCTCTTCGAATCTGTCTTCGAGCACACCGTAAGCTATCGGTGAACCTGATCCGGTTGCAACAACTGCCTTTTCGTCGATGTTACCGCCAAGTGCATCAATGGAGTATAATGCAGGGCCGTTCTTGTCGTATCCTCCGACCAGTAACTGCACCATCATAGGATAGTACCTCTGTCCTGCTAAAAGATTTGATAAAAGAGTGGTCAGACCCTTAATGGTCATTGATTCTTTGCGTCTCATCTTGTAAAGCTTGGATTCGACGCTGATAATACGTACGATCTGCTGGGCATCTCCCACAGAACCGGCAGTTGTCATGGCTGCAAGATCATCTACCTGGTAGATCTTTTTCGCAGTCTTACTTGCAATAAAATGCCCCATCGTTGCCCGCTGTTCGGTTGCAAGAACTACACCATCATTGCAAACTATCCCAACTGTCGTTGTACCTTTTAAATACTTATCATCGGTCATCAGTTATACCTCTAACTAAAAATGAGAAAATCAACGTGATAAAAACGTGTTATGCATTCCTCTGCACAGTATCCCATTAGTGATTTCTATATAAATAATTATCCCTTGTGTTCTATACAATGCCGATCTCATCGGCAAGTCTTTTGACACGTTCAATACTACTGGTATCGATATTCTTTCTTCGCATAAGTGCTAGCTTCTCGTCCAGGCTTATCTTCCTCGTTCCCTTTGTAAGATTATCGGCATGTGCAACAAGCTTCTCTTCCAGGGTGCGTGGTATATAATCGTCTTCGGGAAGTCCGAGTTCCATCGCTTCTTCCTGTGTTATGCCTGCACCTATGTGTTTTTTAATTATCAGCACAAGGCGCGGGTCAAGCCCTTTATCTTCTGCAAGCCTGGCACCGACAACAGCATGCATCATGCCATGGGTTTCAGCCCTTCCGAGATCATGCAGCAGGCCGCCGATCTCAACAAGTTCAAGGTCAAGATCCTCACCCCGGGACAGAAGTTCTTTTCCCATCAGGGTTGCAAGGCCGGATACTGCAAGACAGTGTGCTATTACCTTTTTACTGCAGCCGGCATTCTCGAGTATTTCTAACGCCTGCTGGTGCGTGATCATTATGATTCAAGCTTTTCAAGGCGCTTCTGTATCTTTTCAACGAATACGATATTGTCCTCGAACATCATATCCTCTCCGCAGAAGGGGCAGAGGAACTCACATTCGGTAGCCTCGTTGAAATTCATACGTGTACATCCCTCGGGACAGGCATAAAAAACATTATCTTCTTCAAAATCAAGACGTGTCTTGAGGTTTCTGATTATTCTCTTCTTCTCTTTGGCAAGCTGTGGCTCGATATCTGACATGTCAAGGGTCCAGAGATATGTTAGCCATCCGCTGCTGGAGTCCCTTTCCCTCCTGCAAACTGCCAGTTTGTTTTCGTTGAGAATAAAAAGAGTTCTTCGGACTATGTTCAGAAGTATACCCGTAGCTTCTGCGATTTCCTCATCCGTAACCTCACCTTCGGGCATATTCTTTATCATTTCCAGGCCATCTTCGCCCACAAGCCTGATAAGATATCCCCTGACAACCGGATTATTCAGATCTATCAAAAAGCATTCACCTCATAAAATGCATATCCATGTATAATATTGCAATATTAACTTTTGCTAAAAACTCTCATTTAATGTTCTGTACATAAGTACTTTCTGTTCTCGGGCCATTTTCTTGTGGTGAGTCTAAATCCAGACACTCCCGTATAAACATAACGCTGCTTCTGGCTTCCCTGATCACTTCTTCTCTGCAATTTCCTGTGGACAGTACAGAGGTCAATGGCTCATCCGGGCCTACTATGTCTCCTGTATTTGGCACATCGACGCTACGCTTTTCCAGTATCTTCTCATGCAGGTGAGCACTTACTTCAATATTCCTGTCTCCGTAGATTATAGCCCTTGCCGCATATTCTCTGTTCCGGGGCTCTTCCGGCAGTTTGCCCTCAAACGCCTGCATATGTGCTTCAAACAAGTTAAGACCAGTGGACAACTCGACGGTATCAAGGCTTCCCTGGAACCTTGCATTTACTTCTATGATAACAGGACCATTCTCTGTTATAAGGAAATCCACTCCGCTGGATCCGACGAGTCCAAGTTCTAATATAAGATTTTCAGCTATATTTTTCATTTGGTCACTGAAAGGTGTGTATAAGGGTGTGATGTTCCCGCAGTATGCAAATGGCAGTCCTGTAAGCCAGGGAATCCCTATCAATTGTTCGTTAATGGCAACTGCAGATGCCCTGTCTTCTGTTGAAATTACAGAAACACTTGCAGGAATTCCCTGAAGGTAGTCCTGGAATACCAGGTCCTTCTCTGTTAGTTGTATGTGCATTCTGTTAAGAGAATCAAGATAGGATTGCAGATCATTCCAGTCATACAATACCCTGTTCAAGATTCCTCCGCCGGAACACGCAGGTTTTACCATGATCGGGCTGTTTATGTTTTCGATCTCCGATAGGGAATATGTCTGAGGATGCGGAAGATTCAGAGAGCTGAGCAACCTTGCGAATCTGGACTTATCAGTCACCTCTTTCATGATATCATGATCATTGCACAGGATGGGATAGTTTTTCGGAAAACTTATGGTTTCAAAGCCTGATGCAGGTATTATTGCATCAAATTCTATCCCGAAGCTGTCGATTATCCCACAGAGATCTGAAATTTCGATGTTCTCTGCATGGAATCCCTCTCCGATATCAAGTTTAATGGCCGCTCTGGCACACTCAAGCATGTCATGGTCACAGAAGGCATCAATGGCATACATGTTGTAGCCGGCGCGATTTCCGGAACATATGATGTTGCGGGTGCTGAATCCGATGACAAGTATGTTCTTCATGATCGTGAGGGCTTAGTCAGTGTCAGGACTATCTTCAGTCAGCACAACTATACCGTTGCTGGTTTTAATTGCAGGGACCTCGTCTCCCGCCTCTGCACTGAACAACAATGGCTTCTTGATGGTGACGGTTTCGTAGTTTTCCGGGTCAAGTACCATTAGTTCATCATCTTCCGTTGCGACCACAACGGTTCTGACCGCATCCTCCCTGCGTCCGACGAGTTTCGCATCCTGTATCTCATCAGGCTTTGAAAGATACTTTGAACCGCTTATAAGGTTCGTCCCCGTAACATTCTTCCCGAATTTGCGGACCTCAATTACATTTTCCCCGAACTCGATGATGTCCCCGGGCATAAATTCCGGCAACCTTAAAGCAAATGTTATTCTGTAGACGTCCTTTCCGTCCTTCCTGGTAAAAAGGTTTGGTGATTCTGAAAAAGTTCCTCCAAGCTCGGATACGACTTCCTTGCAGATATCACGGCTTGCGTTTGCCGAGCCCATGTAGAGGTCGATACCTTCCCTGTCATCGATAGAATTTGAAATGAATGCCATCCTGTCACCCTTTTTACGCATTCTTTTTAGAATGGAGTTAACAATAGCCATGCATTCCTTCTTTTCTTCATCGTTCAGGCGGCGGTTGGTAGCCCTTATCTGGAGTATCGACTCGAAATATCCTCCTGAGATCCGGCTGCACATATCACATGCCATGCGGCCTATACGCACCTCTGTCTCTACTTGCTGATGCAGTCTTTCCCCGATTATTGTGGCGTCGACTTCCACTCTTACACGGTAGAGATGTGGCGTCATCTGCCTGGGCTCTATATAAAGCTCGATATCCTCCGCTTTTTCATGGATCAGCAGCTCGTCCTCAACGGTCCGGATCACGATCTCATCGATGTCGTAATCATTTGTCCATCTGCCCCTATTGAAGTGTGCTCCGCAATTTGAGCAGACCTGCGCATGCAAAACCTGTGGTACTTTTACAAGGTCCGAGCTCTCAAAGAAGCATTCCTGGCAAAGACTATCAATAAGTCTTTTCGTGTCTTTTCCGCATTTAGGACAAATGGTATAATTCATCGTCTCTGAATCCCTGCCTGGACTAATAATGTTTTCCCTCTTCTGCAACGTATGTTCAGCGCAAAAGCTTATACTCCGGACTGCCTGCACCGATCCTGGCCGCATAATCTACATGGATTACAGGGTCAATGCCCCACACATCGCTGATCTGCCCGCTTTTGTCATGCTGCATCTTCTGGTTGATAAGATCGATACTTGCCATGTCCAGGGCCACAGGATCCTTTGAAGCAAGTATGCCGATGTCACCTGTAAAGGCAGGTGCAGAGAAATTGAAACAATCGCAACCAGGGGTCAGGTTAAATATCCAGTTGATGTATCCGATCCTGCCCTCAAGGTGTTTTATGGGTCCGAGTGCGGCTTCACCAAGGCGGGCCTGCATCTCGTTGAAAAAACCAGCTGGTGGCACGATGGCACCATACCTGCAGCTTTCAGCACAGGAAAGCTCACCTTTACAGAGGTCCCTGTCAACGCTTGCTTTGCCATCTTCAACTGTTATTGCTCCCCAGGGACAGAGCTTTACGCAGTTATTACATCCGACACATTTCTCAGGGTCAATGTCGGGCCTGCCAACCTCATGTACCTGTGTCTTGCCTGCCTTGTCCAGACATCCCATTCCCAAATTCTTGACCGCTCCCCCGAAACCCGAGGCTGGATGCCCTTTACAGTGGGATAGCATTATCATGGAATCTGCCCTGGCGATGGCTGAGGCCACCGTTATATCTTCCACTTTCTCGCCACCGATACTGGTAAGCACACTATCATCTCCGGTAAGTCCGTCTGCACAGATAAAAGGTGCTCCCATTCCTGCATGTGAGAATCCGTTGATCGCAGCAGTGTCGATCACATCAGCTCCGTTGAACCTCTTTCCGCTATAGAGGACTGTGGTATCGGTAACAAAAGGAATTCCTCCTGCATCCTTTACAAGGTCGACTATCGTTCTGACCAGTACCGGATGTACATGTGTTGTATTTCCGTACTCTCCCGGATGGATCTTTACCGCAACAAGGTCCCCCTCTTTCACAGGTGATATTTTCGGGAACAGCTCTATGATCTGATCTATCTGGGTCTCATCACTGGCAACATTTTCTGAAGGTTTGAAAAATACATCACTCATATATAGTCCTCAATTACACTCTATGATAATTGATGCTACATATGTGCACTGTCCGTATTTTAGTCTATGGCAAAGCCTTTTTTGCCTTCAGACCAGTATGAGCTGGCTTTCGTTTTCCACTTTTGTATCTGCAGGCAGTATAAAGGAGAAACAACTGCCTTCCCCGCAGCTTTCAAACCAGATGCTTCCATCATGCAGTTCAACGAATCTCTTTGTAAGCATCATTTCCAGTTCAAGTGCATCATTTTCCCCGGATGAGCTTTTATTGTTCTCACTCAATATTCCGGTTATCTTTTCGATATCATAGGACGAGAAAATATTCTGTTTTTGTTTGATTGAAACTTTTAGCATATTACTGACCATGTCCAGTTCGAGGTCCATGTCCAGCCTTTCTTCGGATTTATTAAGTATGCAGTTTATCAGATTGTAAACTATCTGTTTGAACTTGCTTCTGTCAGCGTGGATAGTTCCTATCTCCGTATGGGTGATAACTTCCATATGCACGTTGCGTCTCAACAATAGTGGCTTTAATGCCTCGCTTACCTCAACGACCGCTCTGATTATGTCGAAGTATTCGGGCTTTATTTCGATATCCTGGGTTTCCATCATGGAAAGGCTCAACAGGTCATTTATCAGTTCTAACAGCTTTTGTCCGCTCGAGTGGATATAATTTACATAGCGGGCCTGTTCATTGTTAAGCTCGCCATATGTCCTGTCTTCCAGAACGTTGGAGAATCCTATTATGGAATTGAGGGGGGTCCTGAGTTCATGACTCATGTTAGCAAAGAAATCATTTCTGGCCCTGTTTGCAACCGCGATCATCTTTGCATCAAGGAGGGAATCCTGCATTCTTTTCTTCTCGGTAATATCCAGGGCGATACCCCTGATACCCGTGACTTCCCTGCCTTTTATCATAACAGTAGAGGACATAATTACGCTGATCATACGGCCATGCTTTGTCAGGAGTTCGTACTCCATTGAAGGTAACTCCTTTGCCGCAAGCAATTCTGTGAACCTGCTTCTGAATTTTCCTTTTTCGGAATCCGGGATAAGCTCGGAGATATTCAATCCTCTTTGCAGGTCCTCCTTAGAGAAACCAAGCATTTGAAGACCGCTTTTATTGATATAGGTGAAATCCCCTCTCAGATCGCATTCGTATATCATTTCCGGTAGAAGTTCTGCCATGTCCTTGAACCTTTTCTCGCTGATGCGCAATTCGTTCTCTATGCGCTTTCTTTCCTCTAGCTCCCTGAGTGAACGTTCATGATACAGGCACGCTTCCAAAGAGACCGTGAACTTGGACACTACATTTATGAGCTTGCTGAGAATAATGTCATCGCCAGTTTTTTTCTCGAAAGCGGAATATACCTTCAGAAAGCCGATATCTCCAAGCGGGAAGATGAAATAGATTCCTTTGTTGATATCCTTTTCAGAGATCAACATCTCAAAGTGATCATCCTCGTTACTTATCATTACCGGCTCTTTATCTTTTATAAGGGTGAAGGCAGGACTCGATATGTCGATGGTATTTTCACATGCCCTGTATTCCGGATTTGCATAAACGAGTGTGGCTTTGTGATTGTGTTCTCCTGTAAGGTACTTGTTCTTGATCCAGACCGATGCAAAAGCAAAGTTTTCCCTTGCAAGCAGTTTGTTCAGGAATGCATCACAATTCTCTTTCAGGTCAAGGGAAGTTCCGATGGACAGTGAGAGCTCATATAATAGTGAAATATCCTTTACGATCTCCTGGTAATGATCATTCATAGAAACGCCCCACTACTACTGTGAAATTGAAGAATTCCAGTATTCCGTCTATATAGGAGGAAATCTCTCCGACAGAGAGAACACCTTCCGGTTTTGCCTCATCCTCAGTGATCTTTGAGTTTATCGAACCCAGTTCGGCATCAAATCCGTCTCCAAGGAACTTATATCTGCCAACACATTCCACAATAAATGAATTTCTGGCCTTCCTTTCAGGATATATGGCTTCCTGTGCTGCTTTTGAAGCTGCTGCTATCATGTTGTCCTTCTTACTTCTGAGGATGCTGAGAGCAGCGTTTTCCGGCATTTCTCCGGCACAGATCAGCTCTCCCTTTTCGCTTACATTTGTAATTACGCGTGCAATGTATTCCTTGTCCTTGCAATAGATGCCGAGTGCGAAATCATCCATATGTTCTGAGAATTCTTTATCGCTCCATTTTTTACCGATCTTATCTTCGATAATACCTTTATATTCCTGATACGCGTTCTTCCAGTTCAGCTCCTGTATGGCATTATTTCCGGATCTTGTAACAAGGACAGGGCCGGAGACAAATTCGAGTCCGTGACTGACTCCCAATCCGGTTTCCATCTCAATGGGGACAATTACCGCAGCATCCTTGAAAATGCCTTCAGGAGTAAATATGCACTGTTTTTGCTCATAATGCGAAGAGCCGGCTCCTGCTCCAAGGTAATTTACCGAGTTCCCCAGGTTGTTGAATGTTCTGTGTAACAACTGCGTTATATTTGCCGTCATTCCGTCGATCAGGATTATTAATGTGTGTTTTTTGCCTGTATCTTCAAACAATCTTCCTTCAAAATCAGGAACCTTGAAGTTCTGATCATCAAGCCCTTTCACAAGTTCCGGCTTCTCCAGAAGGGGAAATTTCTGCAGGATAGTCCCGGAGTGATGTACCCCGGTTCCGTATATCAGGCCCGGGAATATGCCTCCGAAGAACTGGATATTGCTTTTGTTAAGTTTCCTGATAAGCTCATATACATCGGTATTTCCCTCTTCTCCCAGCAGTATCATCGCTATTTCATTATCATTGTCGATCATGTCAGTGATTTTTGTGGCTATATCTTCTGCTGAGGAACTCTCGATGTACATACGGATCTGTTGTCTCCGGTTAAAAGATGCGATCATCCGGATTTTCCGGATGTGGCCGGGAAGCCGGATTTTACCATGCTGATTATCTTGACTTTAAAATAGGTAAAACCTACATCTATTTATTACTTGTGTAAATGTTGCTTAGGATTTAAAGTTTTGGGATGCCTAAAATTTTCAATAAATCGTCCGCTTGTATCGAAGTGGTGGTATGTTTGTATATATACTATATAGATTCTTGTAGAATATATCTATTATTTACATCAAATCTATATGTTCTCTGATGAATTCTGCATCTGAAGTAAAGAGAAAGGAGAAAGAAATATGCGAAACATTAAAAAGTATGTACAGTCATATACTGATACAAAAACAGATAATGACATTAAATATATTGTAAAGGGTAGGTACAATAAATCCGTTGATGCGGAAGATCTTGAACTGATCAGATTCATGATCGGTGGGATTGCCGCAAAATAACGGATTGGGGTAATGCTTCACTTATCGGGAGTGATAATTGTGAGTAAAAATGTTAGTGTATCTTGTGAGCATTGCAATACGGAACTAAAACGACAGCTCTTGGGTTCGAATGTCTTTTACTATTGTAAATGCTGTGGAAGGATAACTTCTGCAAAGGATATGGTCACAATTACAGTTAAAAATGACAGAGTGGGAACATGTGTATAATAGAAACCATCGGATATTCGGAAGAGAACAAAAAGACCTATTGCAGCGATTGCATAATTTTCAGGAAAACAGGTAAATGCGAATACCTGAAATATCTTGAATCAAAGGTCAGGGCTGATCTTACAAAGGATACCCATCCTGAAATCATGGTCGACGACTGTGGCTTTTAAATTCCACTTATTTTTGAAGTGTGGGATTTATTTATTGATTAACCAATCCACGTAAGCCACAAGTTCCTTTTTCTCCCAGTCATGCAGTCTCTTCGGACTGTCCTTGTGGGATGCGCCAAAAAGGTCCTCAAGCTGCTCATGATCAAGTACGTGTAGTTTGTACTTCCCCTTTTCACTGTTGCGGATAAAATAACCTGGTTCCATGGAATCGGATTTTTTCCACATGCTTATCCTATCATAGTCCCACAGGTTTGTGGCCCACTCAGCAAGCGTTAAGATATACTCGTCACTGACGTCTTCCACATCTCCTATTATGGTACAGTGTTTTCCGTCCTTTGTTATCTCAAGGCTGTCGGGTTTTCTTATGATAGTTTCCATGCTTTTCCACACATTAGAATCGGATATGAGATATAATAATCTTATGATTTAACTTTGCAGTCCGCAACTATATTTTAAGGGTTGGGATCTCCTGCATGTTTATTAAAAGAGAAGGAATTCCGTGCAGAGCTGCACGGAAAACCAGTTTTCAAACAGAGTTATTTCTTCTCTGGTGGCCAGTTCTTTTCCATCCATCCTGGAATCCTTCCGGAATCCGCAGGACCGATCAGCACATTGGCACCTGTGGCATCCTCAACATCACCCTGCAGGCGTGCTGCAAGTCCCGGGAGAACTATGGTGTTGTGTGATGTGTCCTTCTTCAGATCGAAACCGGATTCCTCGATTCCTTTCTTGATCTTATCGGCAGTGAGCTGTCCGCCTGCAACCGCTGCCTCCACACCGATACCTTCTGTATCTATCGCCCAGAGGTAACAGTCGATCTTATTGGATGATATGTCACTCTCTACAGTGTAGTATGTAAGAGCGAAGTTGGTTGTGACAAGTACAGGTGAATCCTTTGTTGGTTCCCCTACCTCATACATACCCGGATCAACAGTCACAGGCTTTCTCGGATCAGTGTAGATGGTGTCACGGATGTGCAACTCCGGCAGCATTGCATATGGCTCTGTGCTGTGGAGTATCATAATATCACCGTATTTTACAGTGAATACTGAAGCCACCACGGTTTCCCAGTAGGATGCACTTACGGGATCGTCATGTGCCATCCACGCTGTGAAAGGCACGGCCATGATCGGATATGCGATCTCGCGATCACCCTCGATACCGGCCCTGCGTACCTTGATAAAGTTGTTGAAGGTCTTTCTGAGACGCTCGCCTGTCGGGAATGTTCCGGGGTCGAGTACGAGTTTCTCTGTACCCATCTCGGCAAAGGTCTTTGCCATGGACTTGAGAAGATCAAGGTCATCAGGTGCAAAGAGTGTTACAGGTACATCATATTCCAGAACAAGGTCTGCAATTTCCTTCCAGTTGTCCTTGTTTGCTGCGTAAAGAAGTGGATTGATATCTTTGGCAACCTCAAGACCTGCTCTTAGCACTTCAGGATTGAATGAACAGAGAACAAGTGGCAGATCGGTTGTTTCCATAACCTTCTTGACGGCAGCGGCAAATTTTTTCGGGTCATCGGATGTGGAACGTATGGCTATCATATCCACTGTGAGGAAATTTCCGACATAGAACTTCTTGAAGTCCTGGATGTATTTCACTCTCTCCACAAGATCCTTCTCATCCATGGTGTCCCATACATCGTATGCGAGTGCGTTCTGGTTGAAGAATGTGAGCTTGTGTCTGTAGAGTACATCGTCTCCGCCGATCTTCACGACATTCTCACCGACACCTATCTCGACTTCCCTTATCTCGGGAGCAAGAAGTGCATCAAGTTCTTCATACTTCTTTTTGAACTTGTCCTCGAGGATTGGTGTACATTCTGTGAGGTCCTTTGACCTGTCGATAAGGTGCGCTGCAAAGGCCATACAGGTCTGCTCGCCACATTCGCCACAGTTTGTTCCTGGCAGGTACTTGTAAGCTTCAAGTGGGCTGTTGATCTTCATCTATTACACCTCCGCTCCGATCCAGTTGGTGATATCAATCTCTTCGGACTCGATGGAGCCGTAGAGTGTCTGTGTTATTTCCTTGAGCACCTGTACGGATGTCGGGTGCATCATCATGAACATATCGTTACCTGCAAGTGAGAGTGTAAGACCTGTGACGATCTCCCAGATCGGTCCACGGTACTCCCTTGGTCCCCAGTCAGAGTCCTGGTTGAGCGGGGATGAGACCATCCATGCCTCACGGGCACCCCATGCGTTGGTGGTACCGGATGACATCGGGAATGTGAGTTCGTCGTCGCCCATAAGACCTGCAAGTCTTATACGCTCCATGTTGGTGTACGCATAGTCAAGACCATATCCCAGCGCTGCTGTTGTCGGGTCCATGACCAGACTTTCCCTGGGCAGGTTGCACTGTTTCATAAGCTTCCTGTTGAGTTCCTTCTGGGCGTTGATCTCAAGCTGTGTCCAGGAAAGGACCACATGTCCGTAATCGATTGCAGCCTTTGCTATTCTCTCGTAGTCAAGGTTCAGGCTGGCTGATGCGAGCAGAACTCTTTCGCCCTCTGCAACCTCTGCAGCCTTCTCAAGTACCTCAGGGTCCTTGTCAGGGTTACCTGATCCTCCGATAACGATGGGTACGTCAACTGCCTGAAGTACGTCTTCAACTACCTTTGCAGCTTCCCTTGCGGGTGTATCATTGATAAGCGGGTCTGTTGATATGAGGTGAATTGTTACCATATCCGCATTGAACTCACGTACTGCCTTCTTTGCCCATTCGGCAGGGTCGTTCATAACATCTTCATAGTTGACCTTTACAGACTTTGCCATACCTATCGGCATGTCGAAAACGTCAAGTGTAACGTGGTTCCTGTGTGGCATCTCCGCATCGAAATAATACGGCAGTGCGTTCTCTCCACCTAGGGTAACAGTACTCTTCCTTGAGCCACCGTCTCCTGAACTTGCGCCAAGTGTAACTTCCTGGATCTGGTTCTTCCAGCTCTCTTCCTTTGTAACCTCGAATTTTGAAGCAAGGAGTTCCTGTATTCTCGGGGATGGCTGAAGTTCCTGTGGTGTCTCGGCCATTCCGAAAGCAGATGCGAACAATTGATCTGCAGGGAATCCCAGTATCCTTCCTATGTTTGCCATGTGCAGGGAAATCTGGGATATTTCTTGTCCCAGTGCATAGGCCAGTGCAGGATTAAGTCCTCCGCCTCCTGAGATGTTGAGTTCGATGTCACCTTCAATGGTCACACCTTCGAGTGACTCCACATCGAGGTCCTGCAACAGATCACTGATCTGTGATAATTTCATTTTCTTTGTCATGTGCATTCCACCTTATGATATTTTTACAAACCAAGTTTCTGAGCGATCTTCTCCA
Organism: Methanolobus zinderi; assembly: GCF_013388255.1. Lineage (NCBI taxonomy): Archaea > Methanobacteriati > Methanobacteriota > Methanomicrobia > Methanosarcinales > Methanosarcinaceae > Methanolobus > Methanolobus zinderi. The sequence goes on along the minus strand of NZ_CP058215.1, from coordinate 1,681,477 downwards.
CTTCCTGTACTGCAACAGATTCGTCCGGAAGATCAAATAATGGTTCCCCGGCAAGATCTCTTTCCACAATCATGTCGTCAACGGGGATCATTCCTATAAGTTCAAGACCGAGTTCTTCAGCAGTACCGGAGATCCTCTCACGGTTTGCATCTGTGACCTTGTTTGCAATAACGTAGATGTTAGATATATCTGTTTCAAGCTCACCAACAAGTTCCCGGATCCTCTCAGCAGTTCTCAGACCTCTGCGTGAGCCGTCGGTGACAACGATGAGGTCATCCACATTTCTGAATATCTTCCTGCTGAAATGTTCCAGCCCGGCCTCGGCATCTATAATGAGTACATCATAGTTGCTTACAAGCTTGTCCATGATTCCGCGAAGCAGGTTGTTGACATAACAGTAACAACCTGAACCTTCGGGTCTTCCCATGACCAGCAGGTCATATCCCGGCATCTCTTCAAGTATCTCATAGAGCTTTCCTTCGAGTATGGATTCCTTGTTGATGTCAGGCGGAAGGTTGTCACGCTCATCGTGCATGTATTCCTTGATATCGCCGATCGTCTTGCTGGTTTCGCATCCGAGTGTTTCCGGGAGGTTTGTATCGGGGTCCGCATCAACCGCAAGGACCACCTTGTCACCTCTTGTAAGGTGGCGAATGAGAAGACTGGTGGTTGCAGTCTTCCCTGTTCCGCCTTTACCTGTCACTGCAATAATCTTAGCCACAGAAAACCTCTCTTAGTCCTGCTTTTTAATGATTATCTTGTCGATGCTGACCTTGGCATTCTTCAATATAACCTTTACACCGCCGGATCCGCCGCCACCCATCATTGGCATGGTCGGGGTGAAGTTAGCAGGCATCTGCATCTGTGGAGCAGCGAATCCTCCCTGTGGAGCTGCTGCTTCAGTCTCTTCTTCCTCTTCAGGTGCTTCTTCCTCTTCTTCTACCCACCTTTCAAGTATGGGGTGGTCCTTGTTCTTGAGGAAGGTTCTGAGGCTGTCGACATCCGTTGCATCCTCTTCGGTTGCGATCTTGTCGCGGATGTCTTCCGGAATGTCGTTTGCTACCTTGTCCTTGAGCATCTTCGGCATCCATACGACCCTGTCCCAGCCACCATCGGACTGGATGAACTTTGGTGAACGGAAGTAGTTGACACCCACACCAAGGAAACCTACGACCTGCTTACCTCCGCCAGTCTGTCCTGCCATGGTTGAGAACTGCAGGCCGTTTGGTGCTGTTCCTGCGAAATCCCTGTCGATCCAGCCGATACCGTCAACCTCAGGAATATAGAATCCCACTACCTCGAAACATCCGCAGGATGTGTGTGGGTACTCGAAAAATGAATGCAACTTAATACGGTCATATTCACCGCTGGAGAGCCTCTTGGCAGCTTCATTGACACCGGTGTATTCTCCGGATTCGTCGTCAATGACATCTCCCTTTGGAATTGCGAACTGGGGACCTTCGGGGTCTACCTTTGCTGCCGCCCTGCCGTCAAACCAGTTGATAGCACCACAAAGTGATATCCTGTCAGGTGTGACAACACAGACGTTTGTAGGAGCGAATGATGCACAGAGGGTACATCCGTAGAATGTGTCGACATCTTCATCGTGAAGGTCACGGGTTCTGTCATCTCTTGCTTTGTAGACTGCTCTTGCGTTGTCAACTTCTTTCTCGATCTCGTCCATATCTGTGATATAGATGGCTTCCACGGACTCTATGAACGGAAGTTCGTTCTTGAAGAGCATCATGATTGCCTTTGCAACGGATTCGAAGGAAGTAAGACCTTTTTCCACTGCTTCCTTGCTGACCCTCATCCAGACGTCGTCTCTCTGGTTCAGGTGCATGAAACCCTGTATGTAGTTCTGGAATTCGTGGTTCCTTCTTTCCACAATGGACTCAAGGTCAGCTTCCACAAGCTCTCCTGCGATCTTGTAGATCATTGCAAGAGGATATCTGGAACCTTCTTCCATGTCCGAGATGTCAGGACCGATCAGTGTGAACTTACCGTCCTCGACCTCGTCCATCTCTGCTGCCCTTACAAGTTCGAATCCCTTGGATTTGGGACCTGCAAGTTCTGCGTACATACCGTCTTTTCTAATCCTCTCTCCTTCAAACATAGGAGATATCTCAAAAGGAAATTCATCTGCCATGATTAGTTCTCCGTATTGTAAGCATTCATTATAAGTTCTCTATAAATTCGTCAAGCGCTTCGATCTGAACCTCGGGTTTAATGTTTCCGAAAGACAATGTAGCATTCTGCATGAAATGTCTTTCAAGGGTGAGTGTCTTCAGATCGGTGAAGTTCTTGAGACCTGATAATACCTGGTCAAGATAATACTTCTTGTGTCCGAGGAATACTATAGTATCATATGGTCCTTTTCCGTCAAGGCCGCCCCACTTCTCATCTCCGAGGAAATGTGCCAGTGAGTGGACATTGATGTACTTTGCACCTATGTCCTTACCATTAAAAGCAGTTATGGAGTGTCCGGTTGCTGCAACCGGTACACCCTTCTTGGCAATCGCTACTATTCTGTCGGTGAGTTTCTCGTCACCGACGATCTCTGATCCTATTACAAGAAGTGGTCTCTTTGCCTTTGAGACCATCTTGCCTGCCACAGCAGGCTTGACAGGCTTTGCCGTTTTCCTGCCCCATGTGGTGTAGATCTGTGTGTTCTTGGTTGTTTCCACCATTTAGCATTCCCCCTTGCAGAGTCTCTTTACATTTGTAGGCTGGGCGGAAACATCCGCTTTCATGGTCGGTCCTGAAAGGATCTTCTTACGCTTCCAGTCGATCTCCCATCCATGATCCTTCTCAAGGATCTTGAGCAGCTCCTCACGCTTTGCAAGAGGCAGATCGGTCTCTGTCCTTACGAACTTGTACCAGTCCTCTGGCATGTGGCCAAGATACTTCTGGCTGAGCTCCATGTAATGGGTCAGCTTGATCATCCTTCCCATGCTATTGTCGGACGGGCGGATACAGTTCTTTGCAAGCATCGGGAAGAGTTCCTCGATTGATTCCGCGGTTGTGAGCAGGAATTCAGGTGAAGCCGGGATTGGCATCTCGGATCCGTCTCTTGCATCATAGACCTTCCATGCTTCCTCATCATATGGCTTACCAATGAGTGCTCTTCTGTATTTTGAACCGTGTGGTCCGACGATTACGGGAATTCCGAGCCTGTTACATCCGGATCCGATGGCAATCGCCTTCTGGGAATATGCTCCCCATGCGACACCTACGGCACCGATACGGTTTGTGATGTAGTCAGCGATCTCCTCGTAGTTACCGGAAACATTCCTCTGTGCAAAAATTGCAGCTACTTTGATGGCTGTTCCTGTTATGTGTGAGTTGGAGACACATGATCCTACATTTATGAGGTTTCCTGCAAGGAACTTGGCGGGATATTTCTCATAGAGGGTTTCACCGTCGTCGTTCTTGTACATGCCGAGGTCCATTGCGGAGCATCCGGACATTACAACGATATAGTTCCTCTTGAGCATCTCGTCTGCTACCTTGTAGAGGTCCTTTGTACCGCCAGGATAGTTGGAACATCCGACCATTGCGATGATACCGGGTGTTGTTCCGAGTACGAGGTTGACACCTTCCTCACGGATCTCAGGATCACTGATCTGACCTCTTCCGGCACGCACAAGTCCCCTCTCCTCACCGATAAGTTTCCTGGATGCCTGTTCGATCATGTTGAGAACAGGTAGGTCCTTCGGACATGCCTGGTCACATCTTCCACATCCGACACACAGGTCATGCAGGTACTCGAACTGTGTGAAGTCGCTGGCAGCACCTGCCGTCATGGCTGACATGATCGGAAGGTTTGCGGGACAGTCCAGTTCACATGCGCCACACTGGACACATTTTGCCGAAAGTTCCTGAAGCTCCTCGTCGCTTGGAAGTGCCTTGATACCCTTCTCATCACGTATCTTTGCCATTTTCATGGTGAGCTCAGGGGCAACCTCTCCAAGCGTATCGAAGTCAAGGATAAGTGCTCCGGGTTCCTTTCCGCTTGAAAGGTCTTCTATAATATCTGCGGCACTGTCATTTGACCTGTTCTTCAGGCCGTACATGATCTTCTCATTTGTAGTGATAACAGGGATTGAGAGCTTCTGTGCTTCATCAAGGACATCGGCCCTGACACACTGCTCGTCAACAACGATCACATCAGGAACACCTGATCTTATCATCTTGAGTTCCTTTGCAAGTGTACCGATGACCTTGGCTCTTGGCTCGCCGCCATTCTCAACCTGATAACGTGTCATGTCAATAGCAGTACAGCAGAGACCGCCAAGCTCTATCTTGTCTTCGAGTCCGTGTTCATGGATGTAGTCCATGATATAGGTCACACCGGATACGTTGTGTCCGATAACAAGGAGTACCGGCTTGCTAGCATCGATGCATCCCATTCCTATCTCCACAAGTGGTGTGTCTGTTTCTGCCTTTGGCATTCCGAGACATGACATCTGGGCAAGGTCGGATACTTCCATACCAACGTGGTCAAGCATTCCGCCGTGAAGGATCTTTGATTCAAAGTCAATGGCTGCTCCTTCCTGTCCTGCATGTATGGTAGCAAGCAGCTGGTTGACCTGCTCTTCTACATAGTCCATAACCTCTTCCAGGTCTCCAAGGGTTTCGGGTTTGATGCCTGTTACTGCCTGGGTGTTCGGTGCAATGAGGTTTGAAGGACCAACATCTATTGGCTTGTCGCGTCCGTATTTATCAATAAGATGATGAAGTATGTGGCGTCCGTGTGCTGAGTGGGCTGCTGTACCGGTGATTACCCTGAGAAGTGTCTCACGTGCCTGGTGTGCTTCCATGTTGATACCACAGGCACCTTCCTTGTTACCGGTCAGGTCACATTTACCAAAGGTACAGTAACAACACTGGTCACATACCGGGGTGTAAACCGGCTGGTAGCGGGAAAGTATCTTGTAGTCCCAGTCTCTGAGGCCGGAGATCCCGGGCTTTGGAGTAGGACCAAGGTCAATGCCTTCTTCCTCCGCTTTTTTCTCTATGGCACCTACTATTTTGCCGATTGTGATCTGGACATTTTCCAGATCATCAATGGAAATCTGTCCAGTTGGTGTATCGCTCATTTTGTATCTTATCCTCCTTTAGGTGTATTACTAAAAAACAAAATCGTATTAAGAAGTCTTATTTTCTTTTCAAGCCGTAATAAATTTGAAACTGTATTCCGGGTGTTCTAATACAACAATCCCATATAAAAAAGTTTCCGGATTTATCACGATTATATGTGATAGAGTTTTATAGTTCCACATATGGAAAAAAATATATGTCAATGGTTTTTTTGGTAGAAATGTGATAAGCAATTTTCACATATAAGCTTTCCTATATCTTTAATGATTATTCTTGATAATACATGACACACAGGCTGTTCCCCGGAAATAGTTTTATTTGATGCGAACCTTATTGGGACTGAATATTTTAACACGGTGAATGTTTTGGACAAAAAATGCTGGATATGCGGCAGGGAAGAATACATCCCTTTCCAATGCCGCTTTTGTGGGAAAGTGTTCTGCTCCCGACACCGACTCCCGGAACAACATGCATGTGAAGGCCTGGAGTTTGTAAAGGAACGCGGCTCTCCCGGTAGAAATGCCAATACCCGCACCATGCCTGAGGCAGACGATGTTCTCAAGGATATGTTCAAGGATACTGCAAAGTATGCTGCGAAAAGTGCAGTAAGGGGTGTAGGGTCCAATATAAAGTATTCAATGAAAAGCAGCCCTTCAATGGCTATAATAGTTATCTGTGTAATATCATTTATATTGCAGGTGATACCTGGCTACTTTGAGGCTCTGATGCTGGTTCCCGGTATGGTATTTGCCCGTCCCTGGACGCTGATCACTCATATGTTCCTGCATGTGGGCTTCTTCCATCTCTTCTTCAACATGCTGGTCCTCTTCTTCTTCGGACCCGAACTTGAAAGAAGAGCGGGTAAAGGTGCGTTCCTGGGTGTGTTCTTTGCATCGGGTATAATAGCGGCTCTTGGTTATTCCCTCACGAGCAGTGAACCTGTTGTGGGGGCTAGCGGTGCCATACTTGGTGTGTTTGCCGCACTTGCGGTGATAGCTCCTGAAATAAAGGTATATGTATATTTCATTCCCATGAAGATATGGCATGCTCTGGTGCTCTTTGCGCTGGTTGATTTCCTATTCCTGGGATCAAACGACATGGTTGCACATACTGCTCACCTGTTTGGTATTGTGGTGGGCCTGTTCATGGGCTACAGGATACGCCAGCAGAATAAGAGAAATATATGGAACAATCCTAATAGCTACTATAGAAGGTGATTGCTCCTGTCTGAGAAGGATATAAGCCATCTCAAACGTTTTTTTCCGCGACCAAAGGAGAATGAGGAGATTCCGGTCCATTTAATTGATATGCAGAAAAAACTTGCAGGCTGGTCTCCGGGTCTGAAGCGCTCGGTCTATGTGGATGATTTCAAGGATACAGAGGACCTTAAAAGGGTACGGGAGGTAACCGTGCTCAGAGTCTACAACTGGTTATCCGACGGGGAGAGCCTTATAGAGCTGTCCGAGATGGAGAGGTCCCAGTTTGAGGAGGTAGTGGATATGTTTATAAAACATGGCGGTGAAATCCGTTACACCAGAATTAAGAATGGCGGGAGACTGGTTAACTATTTCAGGCTGGAAAAGGATTCTGTTCCTGAAGTTAGTGTGAAGGAAAAACTACTTGCAGATATTCTGTAAGACGGACAGAGTTTGCATTTATGTAAACTTTTAGTAAGGATTATATGCTATCATTGTCAAACATTTACACGTTATTATATTGTCTATAGTAAATATATAGCATGTGTAATTGCAACTTCAGGGTTGCGTGTAAGCATTATAACAGTTATTATCATTATAGAGAGGTATCATGGCCAACGTTAAAACCGGACTGAACTCCATTGTCAAGTACCTTAGTACAAAGAAGGAAACTGGCAGACGCAGCATAGGCCTGCTTGTTGACGGTCCGAATGTACTCCGTAAAGAGTTCAATGTGAATCTCGAAGAGATAAGGGATGTTCTTAAAGAATACGGAAATGTAAAGATCGGCAGGGTTTTTTTGAATCAATATGCATCGGATAAACTTGTCGAAGCCATTGAGAACAATGGTTTTGAGCCGATCATATGTTCAAGTGATGTGGATGTCCGGCTTGCGGTGGAAGGAATGGAACTTGTGTGCAATCCCACCATTGACACTCTGGCACTGGTGACACGGGATGCGGATTTCAAGCCACTGCTGAACAAGGCGAACGAACACGGCAAAGAGACCATCATATTCGGTGTGGAGCCCGGATTCTCAACAGCATTGCGAAATTCTGCGGATTATGTGATAGTCCTTGAGAACGATCAGATGAACTATTACGAAGAATATCTCACAGAAAGCAAAAGTCGGGATGAGGATATCGATGATGACATCGTTCCCGGATCGCGCAGAAAAAAAGATGCTATGATGGATTACTAGTTCCGGGAAAGGTCCGCAACCATTTCATCAAGCCTGGACGGGGGTATTCCCTTCTTTGCTTCCGTACAGTTCTTTATTTTGTCGAGCAGTACACAGAGTTGCTCTTTTTCGAGTTCATAACCCATACTTTTTACAATACCCTTCAGAGCCTTCATTCCCGTATGTTTGCCTACTATGAGGTGGCGCTCTCCTCCGACCATTTCCGGACTGAAGAGCTCATAGGTCCTGGGTTCTTCAAGGATTGCACACACATGTATGCCGGACTCATGTGAGAATGTATGCTCGCCCACGATGGCCTTGTTAATTGCAGGTTTGATTCCAGAGAATTCGTTGACCATCTTTGAGAGTTTCGTCAGTCTGGTAGTATCGTATCTTTCGATGCCGTACTGGACCCTCAGTGCAACAAGCAGTTCCTCAAGGGATGCATTGCCTGCCCTCTCACCGATCGCATTGACTGTGGTATGGAGCTGTTTTGCACCTGCTTCCGCGGCAGCCAGTGTGTTTGCGGTGGCAAGTCCGAGATCGTTGTGACAGTGTATACATATCGGAGTGTGCACCACTTTTTTGATCTCGCTCACAAGATAATATGCTGTGCTCGGATTGAGTATACCGATAGTGTCTGCGATACTCACATAATCCACCTTATAATCCTCTGCGGCAACAAAAGCTTTCTTCAGGACATCAACATCGGTCCTTGTACCATCTTCCGCAGCAAACCTTACACCAACTCCATGATCCTTGGCATACTCAATAGCGCTCATTGCGGACGTGAACATCTCGTCGTAGCTTTTGTGATATTTGTGCTTGAGATGGAGATCTGACATAGCGATGAAAATACTGATAAAATCAACATCACAATCAACCGCTGTCTCCACATCACTGATCTTTGAGCGTGCAAGACAGCATGTCTTTGCATTGAGTCCCATATTGGAGATTTCTTTGACAATATCTTTTTCAGCAGGTGACACCACCGGGAACCCGGCTTCGATAATCTCAACCCCTACATTGTCGAGTTCAGTTGCAAGTGCTATCTTCTCATCTCTTGTGAACACAACTCCGGGTGTCTGCTCACCATCTCTCAGGGTGACATCACATATTTCGATATCAAGTGGTGGCAGGTTAAGATAATCGATGAGTTTGTTCCTTGAATAAGCTTCGACTTCTGACATATTCTCAATTCCTGTAGACGACGAAATCCCCAATACTGAATATAAATTTTAGGTTTTTTAGCCTTCTTTTCCGTTAAAAGCCTGTCGCCAAACAGTAATCTTTATTTAGGAAGTAAAAGGCAGCTGACTGCAAGTTCCGGTCAGAATTGAGGAATTCAAGCATTTATGTCCGGTTGCGCCCTGACCCGGCCATCTATGAAAGTTTGCTCTGGACCTTTTCGTAAAAACCATTGATTGAACTGCTGACAAATCTTGCAGGATTCTGTGCTTTGGTAAGAACGACCCTGTCACTGGCCTTGATGTTGTAAGAGTGCTGACCATCGATTACGATGGCAGCTTCCTTTTCGGGAATTAACATTTCCACCGATATCCTGCTGCTTGCAGGTACGACCCACGGGCGTGCTGAAAGCTTGAACGGTGCAAGGGGTACGATCAATGATGCATCGACCCTGGGATCAACTATTGGTCCGCCCGCACTCATCGCATAGGCTGTGGATCCTGTAGGGGTTGCGAAAACAACACCATCGGCACGCAGTTCCTCGATCATTGAGTCATCCACGGATACCCTGAAGGTAAGTATCTTTGCAGGTCTTGCGGTGATAAGCACAACCTCGTTGGTTGCAGGAAGCAGCGCTCTCCCATTAAGATAAACTCCGAGCCTGCTGCGTTCTGTGTAGGTAAACCCTTTCAGTACATCGTTTATGGCTGTGAGGGCATCCTCCGGCTGTACATCAACAAGGAAACCCAGGGTTCCCAGGTTGATCCCAAGGGTGGGCAGAGGGTCTTCCATCTTGGAAATGCTGCGAAGTACTGTACCGTCGCCTCCCACGGACACAATGAGCTCCACACCCGCATCACGCATATCTTCCACAGGCATGCACTTATCATCTATATCAAGGTGCTGTGCGGTTCCCGGGGACAGGACGATGTCGACTTTGTCCTCAAAAGCCTCCATGATATTTTTGACCATATCCAGGGCTTCCTGGTTATCAAAGCGTGATACAATGCCTATCTTTTCAACCCTCATCTTAATCTTCCTTTGAAATGTTTAATATTGTTTCGTGCACATGTCCGTTGGAAGCTACCATGTATACTCTGTTAAGGATACTGTCTTCAAGCTCAAGAGGCTCACCAAGGCTGTCGGTAACTTTTCCTCCTGCCTCTTCGACCATCAGCTTTCCTGCAGCTACGTCCGTCAAACGCAGGGATCCCCTGACATCGACAAATGCGTCAAACTTCCCGGCTGCGACATAACAAAGTTCAAGTGCAACGCTTCCCAGGACCCTGATTCTTCTGACATTCCTGCAAAGTATAGCGGTTGCTTCTATGTGGGGCCTGTAACCATAGACACTTATACATAACTTGTTAATTTCTTCTCTACCGGATATTTGTATTCTCTGATTATTTAGGAATGCCCCTTTCCCCCTCACAGCATGGAATGTATCTCCTGTTGCGAGGTTTCTGACATATCCGAAACATATGTCCTTCGGACCGTTGGTTGATATTGCAAGGGATATGCTGTAGAAGGGAATCCCGAAGGATGCATTGTAGGTTCCGTCTATGGGGTCAACGATTATGGTGAATTCAGGATAACTGCCTATTAGTTTCTCGCCGCATTCCTCACTGAGTACCCTGACAGACCGTCCTTCCTTTTCAAGCACATCCAGTATAACTTTCTCGGATATGTCATCTATCAGCTTAGTGGGAGTACCGTCGGCACCCATATACACCACGTCATTTGCATTGAAGGTCCCGACAATATCCTTTATTCTTTCATAGACAGCATCCGCTATCCTGTTACTGAGTTCAAGAAAGTAACCATTTTGCGGCATAAAAAAAGTATGGGTATCAGATACCCATTGTCTTGTTTGTCTTTGCTATGGATTTTGCGCCATCGCTCTCAAGTTCCATCATGGCACGGATAGCATCGACATTGTCAGGAATCACGATTGATTCCTGGTGGATTCCCTGGAAGAAGTAGAGTTCGCCTTCATACATGGTGACTGAATCCTTCCAGACACAGTTCTCCCACATGTCTCCTCTTGGACGTCCGAGGTCTCTGCCAAGCTCCATTATTTCAGCAGTTGAGCCAATTCCTTTTTCGATGAGCATTATACGGGACTGCTTCTCGAACAGTTCCTTCACATCATCCGTACTGCAATCCTTTTCAAGCTCCATGTTCACCGTGTGCACGTGCATCAATGTTGTCGGAAGCTTGACTGCGGTGGTTGCAATGTCTATGTGTGGCATAACGGTCTTGATGTCCGGACCGTGGTGTGATGGCAGGGTTATAGGGTTTGGTACGATCGCGTTGATCGGTCCCTTCTTAACATCATTGGGGTCCGCTGCCCTTCTCATAAGTGTGACCCTGACCTTCTTTACTCCATATTCCTGGTCCACAGGGTAGATCACCCTGGAAAGACCTGTTGTGTTACAGGAGACGACCCTTACGAAGTCTTCACCAAGAGCTTCTTCGTAGTTGGCGGATGCGTTGAATGAAACACCTGCAAGCTCGTGGTCCTCGCCACCCTGCCAGATAGCCTTGACCCCTGCCTTCTCATAGAGTGGTTTGTTCTTCTCCCCTATGCCACCGGGAGTACAGTCCACAACAATATCCGCACTCTCCACCATGTCTTCAACGGTACCTGCGGCAGATATTCCGCCCTTTTTCATTGAATCCACCTTTTCTGCAGGTGCGTATACCGCATAGCCCTTGTCGACTGCGATGGATGCTTCGAAGTTAGGCCTGGTCTTGGAAACTCCTACTATTTCCATGTCATCCTGCAGGCTGACAGCATCTGCCACTCTTTTACCTATTGTACCGTAACCGTTTATCGCGACTTTTACCTTTGACATCTATTGTCCCTTCCGTTTGATCTGAAATTCCGATTGCCGTTTGAATGAAAACAATACAGGATCAGTAAACCAATTTACAAACTTTTTCGTCCTGTATACTATTTTCCAAGTATTATAGTTTCCCCTTTCGAAAAATCGACCTCTTTTATTGAACCCTCTACGGTCTCTTTTTCTCCGAGCATACCATAAAGCAGGATAGAATCCCCCTCCACAACCATCTTTGTGACGGATTCCATAACAGTTTTACGCTCATCTCCCTTTACCAGTATCGCATTTAATTCACACATTCTATCTTTCTCCTTTTTATTCAAGTAACTTGGCTACCGAGCAGCCCATCGGAGCGCCTATATCTTCCCCCACAGGATCGCACTTTACCTTTAACATATAGACTATGGGCCTATAATTTTCTTCTGACAGAGTTTCGTAATTGGCCATTCCTTTGCTGATTATAAGTGAGGCATTATCAAGAGCTTCTTTAAGTTCTTCCGGGGCTTCGTCAAAACATACACCTATTGCGTTGGAACCCGTTGTAAGAACCCTGTCAACCTTATCTTCAATACCGAACTGTTCTATCTCTTCCATTGTTACATCATTGAGTATGGGGGCACCGCGAACTACAAGAGTTATTTTCCCGCCCATTTTTCTTATCATTTCAAAGACAAGTGTATCGATCAGTATCTCCCCACAGTTGTCGGCCAAGTAAAGCACATTATCCAGTTTGTCCAGCATCCTGTCGGTGTCGTCTATATCCAGCCCGCGTTTGAAGTGTTCCCTGAAGGTCTCATCAAACACATCTATGGGTACCTCAAGTCCCATTACTCCGTAATCGAAGTAATTGCCTATGACAGCTGCCAGTACCGCACGCTTGAACGTGGCAATATCATCTCCGTCCCCGTCGAATACATATGAGCGTATTGTGGGAAGGAACCTCTCTGCAACTTTGCTGCTCAGCTCTTTCTTTTCCCGGTAGGGATCATTGTCGTTGAGTATCTCATATGCTTTTCTGTGCATGGGAGTTGAGAGGGCAGCAGCGGGCATATCTGGGGTGTAGATGCTATTGAGAACTTCTATGCCTCCTCTTACCGCTTCGTGCATGAGCTCAACATCATCGGTTGACAGTTCCGCTTCCATATGTACTCTTGAGAGCAGGCAGTATGTGCATCGTGGGTGAACTTTCATTGATCAATTCCTCTTAAGCTGTGAAGGTATCCTGTGAAATACATAAACGTTTACCTGCTAATATCCGAAAAACTAAAAAAGCTTTGTGTGTACATTTATCTAGTTTAGTGGCTTATCATAAAATAACCATAAAAAACTATTTTCCGGAAAATTTGATATGAAACTGAAGACCGAACAGGGTCGCTATATAATACTGGGCAGCATAGACGGTATTCTTGCTGTTCTGGGAGTCGTTATCGGAACAACCCATGTATCGGACGACCCTTCAATCGTCATTAATGCTGCACTGGGCGGCGCCGTAGCACTTGCACTGACTAACGGTGTGGGTTCCTATCTTGCGGAAAGTGCCGTTGAGTATGGCAGACTTGCAGAACTGGAAAAGCCCCTGATGAGAAGTCTGGGACGCACCAAACTGGAACAGGAGACCAAAAGTAAGATCTGGAGTGATTCGTTCTTCCACGGCGGTGCCAGTTTTGCAGGCTCACTTGTGCCTATTCTGCCTTTTGTGTTCCTGGATGCCTACCAGCTTGAAACTGCTATCATCTTCAGTATAATTGTGCTGTCGATACTGGGTGTATTCTCAGGAAAGCTTGCAAGGCAGAGCCTTATCCTTCATTCGGTCCGCATGGTGGGCCTTGGGATCCTGATCGTTGCGGCGGTTACCTTGCTCGGACTGGAATAATTCCTTGATGATTTTTTAACTGTTATTTTATTTTCTTATGCATAATTTAGTTTAGAAAGTTTTATATGCGGATAACTTTTTTTATGTTTAATCTAGAAAGGTGGTATTGTAAATGAAAAAAATATGTTATGTTTTGAAGTTAACCGTAGCATTGCTTGTCGTTGGCCTGCTTGTCAGCAGCGCCGGAGCAGTTGAGTATAAAAGTGTCGAATTTCCTGAAGGTGACTCTTCATTTGCCGATGAGGTAATCTCATATGATTTAAGGGGCGGCGCCACTGGCGGGGACCCCGGGAATGCTCTTTCTTCTCCTGACAATGAATATGTAGCTCTGGGATCAGGTGGTTCCGTTACCTTGAAATTCACGAATAATCTCCTGATAGCTTCAGGAGACGACAATCCTGATCTGTGTATATTCGAATACGGCTCCTCCTCAAAAGAAAAAGTAGAGGTATTCATCAGTAAGGATAATGAGAACTGGATAAAGGTTGGAGAAGCCAACAAGAAAACGCTCATAGATATAGACACAGTATCCGATGTCAATATCAATACAGGTTATACTTATGTGAGGCTTGTTGACATGGGCAGTACACGCTCCGGAAAATCGTATGAAGGTGCTGATATCGATGCTGTGGGTGCCATAAGCTCTGCAATGCCGGCTGAGAACTTACCGGAGAGTATTCCTGAGTTTCCCACTATTGCCATACCAGTATTAGTTATAGTCGGGCTGGCATTCGTAGTCAGGAGGAACAGATAAGCTTGAACACATAACTGCTATCTGGTTCCCTCAGGAGCCATTGTTCTATTTTTCCACAAATTTATTTTTTTACTTCCGCGTGACTCTTACCTTTAAATGTAATGGTGCAGTATAGGCAGTCTCAATGATACTCGAAACAATTGCATTACTGGTAGCAGGTGTTCTTATGATCACCAAGGGTGCAGACTGGTTTGTTGAGTCGGCGGTGGTCATTTCAGAAAAAAGTGGTATACCGAAGATTATAGTAGGTGCCACTATCGTGAGTTTTGCCACCACCTCGCCCGAGTTTGCCGTATCCGTGACTGCTGCGTATATAGGTCATACGGATCTCTCGGTTGGTAATGCAGTTGGCTCTGCGATATGTAACATCGGGCTTGCACTCGGGCTTGTTATTCTAATCAAGGCAGTTCCGGTTAACAGGCACAGTTTTATACGTAAGAGTGCCTTTATGCTTGTCTCCGGTGTCCTGCTTGTGCTTACAACCCTGGACCGGCAACTATCGTCTCTTGACGGTCTGATCCTCCTGGCAGTATTTGTGGCTTTCATGTACTACAATTACAAGCTCCAGCGAACCATCTTTAAAGAATCGGATGAGGATTTCGTAAGGGCTTCTGCAAAGGATATGAAAAAGGAGATTCTGCTTTTCATCGTGGGTGCCAGTCTGGTTGTGATCGGTAGCCGGATACTCGTGGATTCGGGTATCACCCTGGCAGAATGGCTCGATGTGCCTAAAATGCTTATAGGTCTTACACTTGTGGCTTTTGGTACATCCTTGCCCGAGGTCATAACAGCACTCTCATCAACCCTGAAAGGACATCAGGATATTTCAATTGGTAATATTCTGGGTGCAAACATCATGGATATCACTCTTATCCTGGGTGTGTCTTCCCAGATAAGGAACCTTGACATACTGGAACAGTCCGTTGTGTATGATTTTCCTGTGATGTTGCTTATCATGCTGTTACTGGTAATTTTCGGTATTACGGGAAGAAAACTGGAAAAATGGGAAGGTGCTGTGATTTTTGTGACATATGCAGCCTACATTGCCGGCCTTTTCATCTACTTCAGATGAATTAGGAAAACGACAGCCTTAAATCATCAAATGTTGAAACTGTAAGTGATTCATATGATGAAAAAACTTACACTTATTTTAATTTTACTCCTTGTTGTTCTTTCGGCATCAGGATGTACTGAAGACAAGGAAGATACGGTCGATGAGGTCACAGATATCGGAGATGAAAATTCAGTTGATGCGGCTGATTTTTCGGAGAACACCGAAGGCCAGTGGTGTCCTGTGGGTTCAACCATCCAGACCTCCGATCCCCAGACAGGCCAGGCCTATACTGTGGATATAGTCGGCAAGGAGACCATTGAAGGAATTGAGATGTGCCATGCAACAGCGGAGTTAGATGAATCTGAGAATGGTGTTTCCAGCCTTGAATATTTCTGGTCCGAAGATGAGGAGAATATGATTATGAAGTTCTATGATGATCAGAACACCGTTATCTCGGAAATGAGGGTAGTAGACGGCAAGGTCTCAATCAATGCTGCCAATGGATTTTCCATGGAGTTTGATGAGAATTCCCAAATGTAATTCCCTTTATTTTTTCCATCTAGCCGATTAACTGTATTTTTCAATCTTCCATCTGGTTTTTAAATAGAAGGTATGTCTTATATATGATAATTACCATGGGTAATATTATGCAGCTTCCAACACCCGAGGAATTAAAAGATAAGAGAACGGAACTTGGACTCACACAAAACGATCTTGCAAAACGTGCAGGTGTCAGTCAGCCTCTGATAGCCAGGATAGAATCAGGTGACGTCGATCCACGGTTATCGACGCTCCGTAAGATCATCAGCGTTTTTGAGGATGTTGAAAGGGAAGATATACACGTCGTAAATATCATGCATACGAATGTGATCTCTGCCGCACCGGAAGACCATATTGATATTGCAGTTCAGATCATGGAAAAACATAATATCTCTCAGATTCCCGTACTTTCAAATGGTGTGCCGGTGGGAAGTATATCCGAGGAAATGATAGTAAGGTCCATGGCTGATAAGAAAAAGGCAGCAGTATCGCATATGCTGATAAGGGAACTGATGGGCGATTCCTTCCCCACGGTCTCTCCGAACACGGATATAAACATGGTCTCTCACATGCTGGAAAGAAATCCAGCTGTCCTTGTGCTGGAAAAGGGACAGGTTGTCGGGGTTGTGACAAAGTACGATGTTCTAAAACTACTAAGTGAATAAAAATATTCAGATTTTAGTTATTGGTGTGGAGTTCTCTAAGTAGTAAGCAAAGAGGTCTTTACCCCACTCAATTGCGGAATCACTGAAGGATATAAGTTCTTTGTTATCATACCATCCTTCTTTTGTGAGCATTGTCATCAAGATACAGTAGTCGTTCAACGCAAAATAGACAAAGTTGAATGGTCTGTCATACAGATAAAATTTTATGTACTCATTATCCAGTAAGTTCTGAAAATCATCTTGATCATGTGTTCGGAGCTTTTCATAAAGCTCTCTGGATATGACCATCGTAATTTCTGTTTTATTTTCGGTCCACAGTGCGAACAGGTCCACAAAGTTAGGATGGAATATGGTGGTAACGGCGCACATCCTGCTTGATCTTGCGGACTCTTCTGTAAAATCCCTGTTCAACTCATGGATGTTGGATATGGGTGGTTCATTTATCTGGTAATCACCCAGTTCCCTGATCCTGCTCAGCAGCTCCGGCGGAATGAAGTCAAGATCACGTTCCCCCCAGAAATCGCTGTTTGTATCCAGTACATTTACCGTATCAAGCAGAGGCACCATTTCATCGACAACCCTCTCTCCAATAGTGGTCAACTGGTAACTGTCATCAATATGTGAAACAAGGTGGTGATCTTCCAGTATTCTTATCTGCGGAAGTAACGCCTGGCGTGTTGTATTCAGGGACTTAAGGATCTTTTGCATTTCCTGGGGGCCGTTTTGCAGCATCAGAAGTACGTTCTTTCTTTTGTCTGATGCGAATATCACGTCAAGCAAGGTTTTCTTTGCCGCCATACAATTTCCCCGAAAAAGATTCTTCTTCACATTTAAGTATGTGTGAAGTATTACTTAAAATCAATGTAAACCATTTAATTAATAGTGATCATTATAATTCCGTCACAGCTGTGGCATCTTCATGATAATATTCAAAGAGCTCTTTTGCCCATCGAAGTGCATCTGAATCTGAGCCTAAGATATACTTGCTATCGTACTTCCTTTCTTGTTCAACAGACGCATAAGAAAGCAAGAGTTGGTATGTGCAAACGAAAGGAAGCCTGCTTCTTTGCCTGAAAATAGAAATGGAATAACGGGTTTTTGAGGAATTTTTTGAAAGGTGTATAGAATTCAGCGTATATTTATCCATAAGGTTTTCAGCAACTATTAAATTGACGTCTACTTTATTGTCAAGCATTTCAGCTATTATCTGATTGCTATTCGGATAAAGATATGTAGTAACTGCACCGTAGTACTTTGATTCGATCGAATCTTCTGTTACTTTCTCTATTTTCGAAGATGATTCTTGCACCGTTGAATAAATCTCTTGAGGAGCATTGTATAGATCCCAATGACTGGGCTTAATGACCTCACACTTACCTAGCCTGTGAATCGTTTTCAGAAATGGGGGTGGAATTCGCTCAAGACTTCGTTTTCCCCTGTAATGTATATTGTCGTCAAAGAGATCTACAGTAGCTATAAGGGTCTTCATCTTTCTGACAATAACCTTGCCTATAGCTGTCAGTTCGTAGCTGTCATCCAGCTGGGATATGAGATGATGACCTTCAAGTACTCTTACCTGAGGAAGTAGTGATGTCTTCTTGTGTCCAGTAACTCCAGGAGTGTTTCCATTTCCTGAGGACTGTCCTGCAATAGCAGGAGTACTTTTTTCCTTTTATCTGATGCAAATATCACGTCAAGCAGGCTTTTCTTCATGCAGACACTATTCCCAAAACCAGTTTTTTCCTACTTTTGGTATGTTCGTTGTATTTACTAAATTAATGCAAGTTTCCCACTATAATTTAGTGGGAAAATTGAGAATATTTTAATTTTCTGTGTTCCGCATTTTGTATTGGATGAATGGTCATTCCATCATTTTTGCATACAGGCGCTCTGTGTCTTCCTTCCTGCACAGCTCCGTGCCGGGGGTCATGACTGCGGCAGAACCGGCAGCCAGTCCGTAGAGTACTGCCTCCCTTAACGGTTTACCTCTTGACATTGCCAGGACTATTCCTGCGACCATGCTGTCACCTGCACCCACTTTGCTGCTGATGGGCACTGCAGGTGGGATCATGCGCTCGACAAGTTCATCCGAAAGAAGCAATGCACCTCCGGCTCCCAGGGATACTACAATGATCTCGCATTTGCATGCACTGACTATTTTCTTGCCCTTGTCCAGTATCTCCGACTCCCCTATCTTTTCCTGACCAAGCAGCCTGCTAAACTCGCGTATATTTGGCTTTATCAGATAGACTCCTTCCTCAAGTGCCATCTTCAGAGCATCACCTGATGCATCTACAATAACCCGCGCCCCGATATCTTTTCCGATACGTGCCACTCGTGCATAGAAATCAACGGGCACGCCGGGAGGCAGGCTTCCGCTTGCAACAATGTAATCAGGCACCGGATCCAGTGAGGACAGTTCTTTAATACAGCTCTCCCATTCGTTCTCTTTAAGCTCAGGTCCCGGCATACCGAAACGGTATTGCCTTTCGGTGGACCTTTCAAAAACTACGAAGTTCTCCCTTGTCATACCTTCAATGAGCAGGGGTTGCTGAAGTATATCTTCCTGATCCAGAAGATTGTGCAGTCTCTGTCCTGCCATACCACCTGAAGTGTACATCAGCAATGATTCTCCGCCAAGCTTCTTTATTGCTCTTGAAACATTGACGCCTCCTCCTCCGGGTTCAAAGCTCGGGGGATCGCAACGTATCTTATGCTCGGCCATTACGTTATCCGTACTTGTACTCTTGTCGATGGTCGGGTTCATTGTCAGTGTGACGATGTTGCTCATAGAAGTTCTCCTGCTGTATTAGTATGAGCTTGGTGTTTATATATGGGTTAGAAGCGCGTTTTGACATAATATTGTTAGCATTTTTAATTCCGGGTAATTGAAATAGTCACTCGATCTCATTATGTGGAAAATTCAGACTTCACCGATCTCTTTATAGCATTTCACTATCAACTTATTTATATTAATAAATGGAATATGTTCTAAAGTTAGTTATATTCTATCTTTGAGGACTCCTCATGCTCAATCTCAACGAGTTGCAGACCCGAATACAAAAGATCGATGCTCTTCTTAAAGAATATGGATGGGATGTTTCTGACAGGTCAAAAGTTATCGATGAGGTTGATACAAAACAATCTGATTTTCAAAAACAACTCTATAAACAGGTCACTGAAACCAGAAGAAATGATTTAGAGAGCAAATATGCAGATTATCTTTTACTTGACAGCCTGGGAAAACCTCTTGCAATTATTGAAGCTAAAAGGACGTTAAAAGACCCTGTTCTGGGACAAAAACAGGCCGAAGAGTATGCTGACGACATAAAAACCCAGACTGGAAAGGATGTTTTTATCTATCTTTCCAATGGATATGAAATTTGGTTCTGGGACAGGGAACGGTATCCTGTCAGACAAATTAAGGGTTTCCATTCTCAAAAAGACCTTGAGAATATGGATTACCAGATTCAGCATGGTCAAATAGAGCATGATATTGAGATTAACAGGAGTATTGTAGACCGTCAGAAAAGCGTTGAGGTTGCAAAAAGAGTTGTTGAACATATTCACAAAGGACACAGGAAGGCTTTGATTGTCATGGCTACGGGAACTGGAAAGACCCGTGTTTCAATGGCTATTATTGACCAGCTTATGCGTGAAGGACGTGTTCAGAATGCCTTGTTCCTTACTGATCGCAAGGCACTCAGAAAACAGGCTTTTGATGATGGCTTTATGAAATATTTCCCGGACGAGTCAAAAGGGAAAATTCTTTCCGGAAACTATGATTCTAACAAGAGGCTGTATGTTTCCACGATCCAGACATTTCAGGAGATTTACAACCAGAAAGACAGCAATGGAGTATACAGGATTTCTCCAGGAGAGTTTGACCTCATCTTTTCAGATGAGGCTCACAGGTCTATTTATTCTAAGTGGAAGGGGATTTTTACATATCTGGATGCCATACAGATTGGGTTGACCGCAACACCTGCTGATCTGGTTGACAGGGATACTTTCAGGTTCTTTGAGTGTGATGATGGTTCCCCAACTGCTCTTTATTCTTATGAAGAGGCTGTAAATGATGGAGTTCTTTGTGATTTCCGAAAGAATGTTTCGGGTGCGAGGACATATTTCCAAATCAAAGGTATCAGGCCAGATGATTTGACAGAGAGTGAACGTGATGAACTTATACAGAAGGGAATCGATCCTGATGCCATTGACTTTGAAGGTACGGAGCTTGAGAAGAAGGTTGCTCTGAAGGGAACTTCAGAGGCTATAGTCAGGGAGTTCATGGAAAACTGCCTTACCGACCAGTCGGGTACAATGCCGGCAAAGACCATTTTCTTTGCAATATCAAAGCTTCACGCAAAAAGAATCTGGGAAGCCTTTGAAAGACTATATCCTGAGTATAAAGGTAAGCTTGCAAAGATGATAATCTCCGAGGATTCAAGGGCATTGAATTCGATCGAGGATTTCAAAACAAAACCTTTCCCGAGGGTTGCAATCTCTGTGGATATGATGGATACAGGCATAGATGTACCTGAGGTTTGCAATCTGGTTTTTGCAAAGCCTGTTTTCTCGAAGATCAAGTTCTGGCAAATGCTTGGAAGGGGTACGAGGGCCGATGCCGCGTGCAAACACAGAGAATGGCTTCCGGAAGGCAGGAAGGAATACTTTAAGGTCTTTGATTTCTGGAACAACTTCGAGTATTGGGATATGAACCCGGAAGGTGTGAAGAACGAATCACCTGAGGCTATTACAAACCGTATTTTCCTTTTTAAACTCAAGCAACTGAATGAATTGCAGAGCCGTGGAAATGACGAACTTGCGGAGAAGGTGAAGGAGAGTCTCATTGAAGATGTCAAAACCCTGCCTCAGGATTCCGTAACTGTCAGGGAGCATCTGCAGGATGTGGAAAAGGCATTGTCTCCAAAACTCTGGGATAATGTGGGACTCGACCCGATTGATTTCCTACAGAAGAATATCATGCCGCTGATGAAGTTCAAACCCGGTGTGAACCTGAAAGAAGCTACTTTTGCCCTGAAATGTGAGAAGCTTGCCTTTGCGGTGCTCCAGAACAATACCAATGAGATAGAGCGCCTGAAAGAATCCATTGCCGGGATGGTGGAGCGCTTGCCAAGGACGCTGGACAGGGTGCGTGAGAATGAAACGTTCATTGATGAGATACTGTCCCATGCTTTCTGGAATGAAGTAAGCTATGAGGATGCCAAGAGAATGGTTGATGAGATTGCACCTCTTATGCCCTATATGTCCAGGGAACCAAGGGATACTATTGTTATCGATATGAGCGATAAGATCGCAGAGAGAAAGCAGTGGGTTATCAATGAGGATGAAGCAGAGTATGTGACAACATACAGGGAAAATGTTGAGAACTGGATCAAGGAACTGGCAGAAACCCATCCTGTTGTCCACAAGATCAAAAATGACGAGATCATCACCGAAAGCGACCTCCAGCAACTTGAAGACACCCTTTTCAACTCGGAACTCACCCTAAACGAATCAAGATTAAAGCAGATATACCATAGACAGAACACAGACCTTGTGGAACTTATCAAACACATCCTCGGCCTCTACGATTTCCCATCCCCCGAAGAAACAATAAAAGACGCTTTCCAGACTTTCATCATCGAAAACAACAAGCACTACACAGCCGACCAGCTCAATTTCATCCGTACGCTCCAGACCGTATTCCTGAGAAAGAAACACATCGAGTTCTCAACCCTCTGGAATGCTCCCTTCACAAATTTCGGCACAACCGCCCCCATGCCCATGTTCTCTCAGGAAGAGTTAAATGCCTTCATCGATATCTGCAACGGAGTCGAAAGAGAGATTTTTGGTTCAGAGGCATGATGGATGAAAAATGAGTTACCTGAGGGATGGGAATGGAAGAAGCTGGGGGACATTGCTGAAATAAAAAAAGGCAGCACCATCACTAAAAATACAATCGTCGAGGGAAATGTTCCCGTTATAGCTGGTGGAAGAGCACCTGCATATTTCCATAATGAAGCAAACAGGGATGGTGAAACGATTACAGTTAGTGCTTCTGGCGCTTATGCTGGCTTTGTTAATTACTTTAATAATCCTATTTTTGCATCTGATTGCAGTACTATAAAGCCAAAAGAATCAGAAAACTTGTCTGCTAAATTTCTGTACTGGAATCTGAGAGCACATCAAAATCAAATTTATGCCTTGCAGAAAGGTGGTGGTCAGCCACATGTGTATCCTAAAGATTTACGTACTTTGAATTTACCAATTTCTACTCCCCAAATCCAACACAAAATTGTTTCAATCCTAGAAAAAGCCGAAGAAACTAAGAAACTGCGGGCACAGGCTGATGAACTGACACAGCAACTTCTGCAAAGTGTATTTTTGGAGATGTTTGGTAATCCTGATGAAAATTGGCTTGTGACTACTGTTGAAGAAATCGTTCATCCAAATAAAGGATCAATACGTACAGGCCCTTTTGGGAGTCAACTATTGCATAGTGAATTTGTTGAAGAAGGAATAGCAGTTTTAGGAATAGACAATGCAGTCAAAAATGAATTTGAGTGGAGTAAAAGGCGGTATATTAATGAATCTAAATATCAGGAACTAAAGAGATATACGGTTCACCCAGGTGATGTTATCATTACTATAATGGGTACATGTGGTCGTTGCGCTATTGTACCTGATGATACTCCATTGGCAATAAACACTAAGCACCTCTGTTGTATAACTCTTAATCAAGAAATGTGTTTACCACCTTATTTGCATGGTTACTTCTTGCAACATCCAGTTTCAAAGCAGTATCTTTTGTCAAAAGCAAATGGTGCTATCATGGATGGCCTAAACATGAAAATAATTAAAGAAATGCCGATTATCATACCGCCACTTAATCTACAAAGAAAGTATGCTGCAATTATACAGAAAATTAACAAAACGAAGCAGCATCAAAGCTATTCTTCTACTGAACTAGAAACTCTTTTCAACGCCCTCATGCAAAAAGCCTTCAAAGGAGAACTGATAGCATGAGAGATGGGATTAACTCTTAATATCTTGCAATTATATCTTATTTTTAAGAAAGACTTGAGGAATAAATTTGGTCAGAGAGTTTACTGTTGTTATTGAGCAGGATGAGGACGGCATATATGTTGCTTCCGTGCCTGAGCTTGAAGGATGTCATACGCAGGCCGAGACACTTGATGAACTCAATGTTAGAGTCAGAGAGGCAATAGAGCTTTATCTTGATGTCATGTCGGAAGAGGACAACGAGAAGCATCTTGACTTCATTGGTATACAGAAGGTCAGAGTTGGCGTTTGAATGAAAGAGATAAAGCCACTTCCTGCGAAAAAGGTAGTCAAAGCACTTGAAAAGCTGGGATTTGAGCAGGTGAGGCAGAAAGGCAGCCACCTGTTCATGAGACATCCTGACGGCAGGGTGACAGTGGTTCCTGTCCACTCGCAGGAAAGGATTGGTAAAGGGCTGATCAAAAAAATAATGAAGGATACAAAAATAACGCGTGATGAATGGATAGAACTGCTAAAGCAACTGATTATCTTCTGACAACATTCATCCGTATAAAAACGTAATGTGATATCATGAGACTCTCACCTGAAATGAAATCAAAGATAGATTCACTCTGGGACAGGTTCTGGAGTGGTGGTTTGTCAAATCCCCTGCAATCCATAGAACAGATGTCCTATCTCATATTCATGAAAAGGCTTGAGGACATGGATGTTCTGGAGCAGAGGCGTGCTAATTCCATGGGGAAGGAGTACAGGTCAATCTTCGAGGGTAATGAGGAATGCAGGTGGTCTGTGTGGAAGCACAAGTCTGCCGAGGATATGTTAAAGCATGTAAGGGAAGTTGTGTTTCCTTTTGTCAAGAACATTCATGACGGGGAGAAGACGCTGTTCTCCGAGCACATGAAAGATGCTGTGTTCATCATTCCAAAGCCTACGCTTTTGCAGGAAGCTGTTAGCATCATCGACGAGCTCAACATCTCGGCTCAGTCGGCAGACGTGCAGGGTGATCTTTATGAGTATCTGCTGAGCCAGCTTTCAACAGCCGGAAAGAACGGGCAGTTCAGGACTCCAAGACACATTATCAGGATGATGGTGGAACTTGTAGACCCGGACATCAATGACCGTATTTGCGACCCTGCCTGTGGCACAGGTGGTTTCCTTTTCTCAGCCTACAAGTCTATACTCAGGAAATATACCTCTCC
Source organism: Methanolobus zinderi (assembly GCF_013388255.1). Taxonomy (NCBI): domain Archaea; kingdom Methanobacteriati; phylum Methanobacteriota; class Methanomicrobia; order Methanosarcinales; family Methanosarcinaceae; genus Methanolobus; species Methanolobus zinderi. Next base: position 1,656,853 of record NZ_CP058215.1, on the reverse strand, counting down.
TGAACTCATCGAGCAGGATAAAGAAGGAGACTATCATAATCTGATTGGAGATCACATTGTAGAAGATGAATACTGGGAGAAACTTCATGGTGATGCTTTCTATGGTTTTGATTTTGAATCGACTATGGTGAGAATTGCACTTATGAACATGGTGCTGCACGGAATCAAATCCCCGCATATCAGACTTACAGACACTCTTTCAAACCTATATAATGAAGAAAACCGTTACAATGTAATCCTTGCCAATCCGCCTTTCAAGGGCAGCATAGACAAGGATGATATCAACGACAAACTGACACTTAACACAAAGAAGACCGAACTGCTCTTTGTGGAGAACATGATTCGCCTGCTTGAGATGGGTGGAAAATGTGGTGTCATTGTTCCCGATGGTGTGCTCTTTGGCAGTTCCAAAGCTCATAAGCAACTGAGGAAAATGTTACTTGAGAACTGCCAGCTTGAAGGCATAGTTTCCATGCCATCAGGTGTATTCAAGCCCTATGCAGGGGTTTCGACTGCTGTGCTGATATTCGTCAAGGGTGGCAGCACAGAAAAGGTCTGGTTCTATGATATGGAGGCAGATGGCTATTCTCTGGACGACAAAAGGGCTCCCACTGATATGAAGGGAGATATTCCTGATATAATCGAGAGGTACAGGAGCAGAAAAACAGAAAATCCTCAGGACAGGAAGGGTAAATGCTTCTATGTTCCATTCACTGAAATAAAGGAAAATGGCTATGATCTCTCGATTTCCCGGTATAAGGAAATCGAATATGAAGAAATAGAGTATGAGGAGCCAGAAGTCATTATACAGAAAATAGAGGAACTGGAAGATCAGATAAAGACTAATGTTGCTGAACTCAAAGAGATGTTGAAGCAGGGCTGAACAAAAATAATTTTTGTTTTTGATGTCACTACTCTAAATATTTAATCATTTTTTATGGTATCTGGTTTCTCCTATCACTGATACATTCATATACTTATCATAATAGTATGATACATATCACTGATAACTTTATATAGTTATCACTATATAGTGATAAGTGCAAATGACAGAACCGGACCCACTTGAATATGAACGGATACTGAATTATGTAAGTGACTCTCTTGGAATCTCTTCTAAAGTATCTGATAATGGAATCGATGTTCTGCGTGAAAACTCCTCTGGTGATTTTTCTTTTAAGCCGGATGCAGTACTGGAAGATTTCAATACAATATATCTCGTTGAGATAAATCCAAAGGCCACCCTTGATGCAATTGCATGGCTGAATCTGCTCAGGGATATCTGGTCAGAGAACGAGGATCTGAAAAAGGACATTCGCACCGTTTTTGCCGCAAAATCATTTCCTGAAAGGGAAAAGAAGATCCTGCAACAGCTGGACATCACCATGCTCAAACTTCCATGGTCTTTCAAAACTTCATCTCAGAGGAGTTCGAGATCCGGAACCCACAGGATCACATCTGAGAAGTCCTGGAAGATTGTATCCCGACTACTTAAGGAAAAAAGAACTTCTATACGACAACTATCACTGCTGGAGGATGTCTCATATGGCTGGGCTCACAAGACCGTACAGGCACTGGTCGGGCAGCAGATCATAAAACAGGAGTATGGAAGCGTTAGCATCTCAAACACCGACAAACTGCTTAATGGGGTTGCATGGGAAAGACCTCTGGCGAATATTAAGGCAGCCGAGATAAACATCTCTTTCAGTGAATCGATGAGTGCGGCAAAGGAAATAACACAGGCCTTTGAAATGCAGGATGACCTGGATATTGGATTTACCTCATACACTGCTGCCGCGCTTTACACGGGCTATGGAGTAAGACATGATGCAGTGTATTTGTATCTTAAAGATGAGCATGTCGACTACTTCCGTGAACTGTTCGAGACTTCTTCTGAGGAGAGCATCAAAGCAATGATCTACAGGCCTGACAGGGAAGTATTCAAAGGAACCCTGGAAAAAGAGGGAATCAGAATAGTATCCCCTTCACAGACACTTCTGGATCTCGCAGGAATGGGATATTCTGCAATGGACATCACAAAAGATATGGTATCCAAATATGACAGGCTATGAACTGAACAGTAGCAGTGCTATCATCAGATATTCTCTGGATGAGTTGCAGGAGATCAGTCACTACCTTATGGAAAAAGAAGACTTCAAACATCCTGTTACAGTGCTCGTCGGAGGCTGGGCAGTTGATTCTTATAATCCCTGGTTCGGATCTGTTGATATAGATCTCATAACAAACAGCAGTACAAGACAAAGCCTCAGTTATTATCTCAGGGATCAACGCGGTTTTATGCCTTACAGGTTGACAGGACTGCCAACGAGTGTGAAAAAGGAAACAGAGGCTGGTGCTATAATTATTGATTTTGCAACGAAGCAGAAGCCGTTTCCCTTTGAAGGAACTGATGCAGATCTGGATTTTAATATTCTTGAAGGGAACACCGAACTAAGAGAGATCAGGGGAGGTACTGAGATCGCAGTTCCCAACAGAGCAACACTTCTGGTTTTGAAACTGAAGGCCATCTGGGATAGAAGTTATCGAATTGAAAAGCAACTATCTGCTGATCTTGAATGGGAAACCGGGAAACTGATAAAAGATCATGCAGACATTCTGGCTTTGATCGACCCTGAGCATGGTGGAAATCAGATTGATATTTCCGTTTTGGGTAAATTAATGGAAAAATATCCGTTTCTCAAAGAGTCCTTAATATCTGTATATAATTCCAATGAAGGGGTAGAAAAATACAATAGAATATCATATGGTGATGCCAGAATTATCATTGACCGCACAATTTCTCTTATAAGCTGATAAAATACCTGTTCAACAGTGGATAGAAGAAAAGACGGCTATTTCTCAAAAGTCCTCATATACGTGCCATCCTAATACATTTAAATAATAATGTTACATATGGGGCACGAATCCTAATAGTTAAAATGGCCCGCAACACAATATACATATCAGTTATCTGTTCAGTCGTCAAAGATTTTAATTATGAGAGATTCTGTCATTCACATATATTATCAGAGGATTAGGAGATTTGCATGGAAATTGAAGATACACTTCTTATGATGCCGGGACCGGTTCCTGTAGCACCTCGCGTTCTTCGGGCGATGTCAAAGCCCATGATCAATCACAGGGGAGCTGAATTTTCGGCAATGTATGATGACTGCTGTGAAGTTCTGGCCGATGTTTTCCAGACAAAGAACGATATATTCATTTTAAGCGGTTCAGGTACCGCTGCAATGGAGGCTGCAGTTGCCTGTACCGTAGGCCCCGAAGACACGGTAGTTGCCCTTGAGAACGGTAAGTTCGGAGAGCGTTTCAAGGACATTATCGCAAGATACGGAAAAGTAAACCCTCTGGAGAACGAATGGGGTCACTCCTTTGATCTCGAAGAGGTTGAAAAGAAACTCGAAGAAGGCGCTGAAGCCATTACCCTTGTTCACAACGAGACCTCCACAGGAATACAGAATCCTGCAAAGGAGATCGGTAAGCTTGCAAAGAAGCATGATGCACTCTTTATCATGGACGGTGTGACAACCCTTGGCGGGGATACTGTCATGACCGATGACTGGGGTGTGGATGTAGCTGTAGTTGGTTCCCAGAAATGTCTGGCAGCACCACCGGGTCTTTCCATGATCTCCGTAAGTGAGCGTGCCTTTGAAGCAATGGAAAAGAAGGACAGTCTTCCATACTACCTTGACCTCAAAGCATACAAAAAGAGCGGTGGCAAATCACAGACTCCTTATACTCCGGCAGTACCTCTCTTCTTTGGTCTGCAGGAAGCCCTGCACATCGTAAAGGAAGAAGGCATGGATGCCAGGATCAACCGCCATGCAACCGGGGCTAAGGCCATACGTGCAGCAGCAGATGCAATGGGCATCGAGATGTTCCCGCAGCTTAATGATGATAACAGCCACTATTCAAACACCGTCACCGCAATGAAAGCTCCTGAAGGAGTTTCAGGTAATGATATAAAGAAGGATATGATTGCAAGGGGTATCACCATTGCCGGTGGCCAGGCACATCTCAGTGGTAAGATATTCAGGATAGGCAGCATGGGTAACGTGCAGCCAAAGGATATAATGCTCACAATACAGGAACTTGAAGTTGTCCTTAAGAAGAGAAACGTTGTATCTGATATTGGAGCAGGTGTTGAGGCTGCCAGCGATGTGCTGGATACCCTGCTTTAATACTTTTCAGGTGATTTGAGAAAACCATGCCAGTGATCGGAATTGTGGACACGACCTTCGCACGCTTCAATATGGGGAAGGCTGCGGTGGATGAGATACAGAAGCACGCTTCTGCTAAGATCATCCGCAGGACCGTGCCGGGAATCAAGGATCTCCCGGTGGCAGCCAAGAAACTCATCGAAGAGGAAAAGTGCGACATAGTCATGGCCCTTGGCATGCCCGGTTCCAAGGACAAGGACCGAATGTGTGCACATGAGGCATCCACCGGGATAATTCGGGCACAGCTCATGACAAACACCCATATAATAGAGGTGTTTGTGCATGAGGACGAAGGAAAAGATGAAAAAGAACTTGCTTTTTTGATGGAACAGCGCTCCAGGGAACATGCACTTAATGTAGTCAAAATGCTTTTCAAACCCGAGCAGCTGATCAAAGAAGCGGGTACAGGACAGCGTCAGGGATTCAGGGATGTCGGACCTGCAAGGGTTTGACCAGGAATAAAATCTGTTATTTATGAAAAATTAAAGTGATCGATATGAGCATCAAATTGGGATTTGTAATAGCCGAATTCAACAGGGACCTCACCTACCAGATGGAACTTCTGGGTGAGGAACATGCAAAGTTCCTCGGAGCCGAAGTTATAGACAAGGTACTGGTTCCGGGAGTATATGATATGCCGCTGGCGATCAAGAAACTCTGTGAGAACAATGAGATCGATGCAGTGGTAACTCTTGGTATAGTGATAGAGGGAGCCACCGAGCATGACGAGATTGTCGTGCAGCATGCAGCAAGGAAAATCACCGACCTTTCTCTTGAGTACAACAAGCCTGTGACCCTTGGTATCGCAGGACCGGGCATGACAAGAATGGAAGCACACGAGCGTGTTGACTACGGAAAGCGTGCCGTGGAAGCTGCAGTAAAACTTGTCCAGCGCCTTTAATCTGAAAAAGTTTATATATAAAGCGAACCGGTTAGGATTTCCATGGCATCATCAAGGCTAAAAAGAGTGGAAGAATCGGCGACTATAAAAGTTGCTAACATAGCTAATAAGTTAAGACAAGAAGGCACAGATGTCATCAGTTTCAGTCTGGGTGAGCCAGATTTTGACACACCCAAAAATATATGCGATGCAGCTGCCGATGCTATGTACCGGGGTGAGACTCACTATACTCCCTCTGCCGGAATTCCACAACTCAGGGATGCAATAGCAGAAAAACTCAGGACAGAGAACGGACTTGATGTAAACGGATCTGACGTACTTGTGACACCGGGTGCGAAACAGGCTATTTTCGAGATCATGATGACCGTACTTGACGATGGTGATGAGGCCATCCTCTTTGATCCGGCCTGGGTCTCATATAACTCTGCAATCAGATTCGCAGGCGCCGATACTGTCTGGGTACCCACGGACACCCATGATAATTTCAAACCACTTGACCTCGAGGAGTATATTACTGATAAAACACGTATAATCGTGGTCAACACCCCCGGCAATCCCACAGGTGCTGTATATGACAGAGATACTTTAAAGAATATCGCTGATATTGCCATCGATCATGATGTTCTTGTATTGTCCGATGAGATATACGAGAAGATAATCTATGACAGGGAACATATAAGTCTGGGTTCCATGGAAGGCATGCAGGATAGGACAATTACGGTAAACGGCTTCTCCAAGGCCTATGCCATGACAGGCTGGAGACTTGGTTATGTATGCGCTAGACCGGATATCTTCCAGGGAATGCTCAAGATACAATCCCATTCAGTAAGCAGCGCAACAAGCTTTGTTCAATATGGAGGTCTGGAAGCTTTGCAGGGTCCGCAGGAACCTGTAACTGAGATGGTTAATAAGTTCAAGGCAAGACGTGATGTCCTGGTGAAAGGCCTGAACGATATAGGAATCAAGTGTCAGACGCCCGGCGGTGCATTCTATGCATTTGCGGATGTGAGCGAGTTCGGCAACGGTGATGAGATCTCAGAAAAGCTTCTTGTGGATGCACATGTTGCAGTGACCCCTGGTTCTGCATTCGGTGATAGTGGCAGGGATTTCATAAGGATATCCTATGCAGCATCAAAAGAAAGGATAAAAGAAGGACTGTCGCGGATAGAATCCGCACTTACCTGATTCTTTTATTATTTTCAGAAGATTCCTGGTCGCAACGCTCAATTATCTTTTTTATTATTTTTCCTGTACTGCATAGCGGACAGGTTCTGGAATCCTTCACACGCACAACCCTGGCATGCAATCCACGCTTGTGAAGTTCACTTTGGAGTTCTCCGATATCGAATGTCTGGTCATATCCTATTGCTATGATATCAGGTTTTATCTCTCTAATGGGTTCGAATATATCCGACTCGCTTCCCAGTACTGCTTTATCAACCACAGCAAGTGAGCCTACCATACTTACCCGTTGTTCGTCAGGGATGACAGGCTTTGGCTTATGCTTGACCATTGATTTTCTGGCAACTATTACGTACAGCTCATCCCCGAGCTCTTTTGCTTTAGTGAGATAGAATATATGGCCCGGATGAAGCAGATCGAATGTTCCTGTAGCGAGTACCCTTACCAAAAAATATCACCTGTTCGATTGATGCTATACAAGGCTATTATAAATAAACCTAGCTCCTCTGGTTTGAATATAATTTCTGACATGTATATTATGGCGGAAGTTAATATATATGCTATATTTTTATATATATCCTATATCAAATAATATGCTACATGGTTTATTCGTCCCGGAAAAATAATCTTGCCCGGCCAGCATCGACTCTTAAAAACGCAAAACTCAGAAAATCTTATTATCGCAAGTTAATTTTGGCAACTTAAACATCCTGTGGTGGATCCATGAAGGTTTATAATAAAACAATGATCACCCTTGGTGTGGCTTTTCTGATTATGCTCTTAATGATCACTGCTACTGTCAACCATTTGTTGCTTGATGGCTATGAGCAAATAGAAGAGCAGGAAATGGAAGACAATGTCATAAGAATAGAGAGGGCTATACAGTCGGATATCTCCTATCTTGACACCACTGTCTATGATTGGGCTGCATGGGATGATACATACCGTTTTATTGAAACTAATAATTCGGAATATATTGAATCAAATCTTGCGGATGAAACCTTTTCTCTGCTTGACATAAATTTCATGTTATTTTTCGACTCTTCCGGGAACATTGTCTATAGTAAGTTCTATGATCTTGAGAAAGAGGAAACTATCACTCCTCCTAAAAACCTTGTGGAACTTTTCCAGCCAGGAAGCTATCTTCTTGAGCATTCCGATACACGTTCAAACATATCAGGTCTGCTAATGTCCTCAACATCACCAATGATCGTTGCTTCCCGGCCGGTGACAGGAACCAATAAACAGGGACCTATCAAAGGGACCCTGGTCATGGGAAGGTATCTTGATGAGTCCATGATAATGTCCTTAGAGGAAAATACCCTGCTTCCCGTGGAGTTGCTATATTACCGAAATACTGACCTGCCGGACAGACTCGAATACGATATAGTTGAAGTATCCAACAATAATTATTCCGTAAGCGTTTCTGAAAATAGCGAAACCGTGTCCGGCTATGGTTTAATGTACGATGTTTTCGGGAACCCTGCTCTGATCCTGCGGACTCAGATGGACAGGGATATCTATTTTAGCGGGCTTCGTATTATGGATTCGATTTTCTATCTGGTTATAGGTATTTTCCTTATAGTAGCTCTTTTAATTTCATGGATATTAAAGAAAAACCTGTTTTCACGTCTGAACCTTCTGGGTGAGAGCGTAAATGCAGTTGGGTCTCAGGGTGACTTAAGTTCTCGTCTGGAAATAGGCGGTGATGATGAACTTAGCACACTTGCCGACAATATAAACGGGATGCTCTCTTCACTGGAAGATACTTCATTGCTATTGAACTCGACCATCGAAACAACAGTAGATGGAATAATAATAGTTGATAATGAGCAACATGTGCTTTTGATCAATTCTTCTTATAAACAGATATGTGATCTGCCTGTTGAATTACAATTCGAAAGAGATGCCTCTAAAGTGCTGGCTCATTTTCTTGAATTAGTAGATAATAAAGAAGACCTTCTTGGCAAAATCAATGATAGGAGAGGATCAGATCTTAAAGGCAAAACTCTTGTAAAATTCAAAGATGGAAGATCATTTGAAACTTACTCTCTCCCGATCGTGATGGAAGGGGATGTTGCGGGAAGAATGCATATCCTCCATGAGATCACTGAAGTTATCCAGCGGGAGGAAGAACTCAAACAGCAGATTATGATTCGTGAGAAGATCGAGAAAGAACTCCTTATAAGTGAGGAGAAGTTCTCAAAGATAGCCACATTCGCATACGATGCAATGATCATGATCGACAGCAAAGGCAAGACCATCTTCTGGAATCAGGCAGCTACACGTATTTTCGGGTACAAGGGAAGTGAGGTAGCGGGCAGGGATATCCACTCACTGTTGTCACCTGAAAGATATCTTAATAACTTCAGGAAGAACTTCGATAAATTTGTAAGTACGGGTGAAGGTAATGCAGTCGGCCACACCCTTGAGCTGGAAGCCAGAAGAAAGGATGGTACCGAGTTTCCAATCGAGCTTTCACTTTCCTCTATAAAGCTCTCCGACGGAAGCTGGAATGCTGTGGCCATAATACGTGATATCACTGAACGCAAACAACTGGATTCGATGGAGAAGGAGATTCTTGAAAGGCTGACCACCATTATCAATAACGTAGATAGTGGTATCATGATGATCGATGCGGTCACAAAAGAGATTGTTGATGTGAATCCGGTTGCTGCAAGACTCATCGGTTTGCCTAAAGAGGAAATAGTTGGAAATCTCTGTCACAATTTCGTATGCCCTGCAGACAAAGGTAAGTGCCCGATCGTAGACCTCAATCAGAAAGTTGACAAATCAGAACGTATCCTCCTCACAAGGGATGGTGAACAGTTACCTATAGTCAAGTCTGTTGTTTCAGTAAAAATGCATGAGAAGGAGTACCTGATCGAAAGTTTCTATGACCTTTCCGTAAGAATGAAAGTTGAAGAGACTCTAGTAAAGGCTAAGATCGCTGCCGAGGAATCCAACCAGTCAAAGAGTGAATTCCTTGCCAATATGAGTCATGAACTCCGTACCCCTCTAAACGCGATAATCGGCTTTTCGGACATGTTGCAGTTAAATGAGGATAGGTTTACTGACAAAGAGAAGCGCTACATAGGAAATATATCCAGCAGTGGCAGACATTTACTGGATATCATTAATGACATTCTTGATCTTTCCAAGGTAGAAGCAGGAATGACCAGCCTGAACATTGAAGAGTTTAATGTGTCCGATGTTGTGGATGAAGTGTTAAAGTCACTCATACCTATTGGCAATAAGAAAAACCTTGGGATCAATGTGGAAGCAGATGAAGGTATTATTATAAACGCTGACAGGCTGAAATTCAAACAGATACTCTATAACATCATAGGTAATGCTGTCAAGTTCACTCCGGAAGATGGTAATATTGACATATCTGCTCATGTGTCCGGTACCAGCTTGCATATTATTATAAAAGACGATGGAATCGGTATTCCCTCTGAGGATCAGAAATATCTGTTCGAACCATTCAAACAGGTGGATTCCGCCCTGAACAGATCATATGAGGGAACCGGGCTGGGTCTTGCTATAGTTAAAAGGTATATAGAGATGCATGGTGGCAAAATAAGGGTTGAGAGCGAACCCGGAAGAGGTTCTTCGTTTATTCTTGAGCTTCCGCTGAATTATTAGTTTAGCATCTGAACTGCAAAACCCTGTGATCCAGAAAAGTAAAGATTGAATTCAGAATATTTATTTTTTGATAACACCTACGAGTGGATATCTATCAAGTGACTCTGCTTCATGGGGAGCTTCAAGATCCAGGCTTTCGGTAAGGTCCGCTCCTGCTTCATGGAGTCCCATGTGCTCTCCGTCATCCCAGAAATCGCTATCTGTTACATCATAGACTTTACCGGAGTAGACAACATAGGCTCTTTGCCCGTCTCTACCATTATACTGTGCAACTTCTTCCAGTGTGAATTCCTGCATATCTTCACCAACTCAAGGCTATTAACTTCTATGTAGAACTTAAGCTAGTATCTGGCTTTTCGTCCTCTTAAAGATATTGACTGAAATTTTTTTTTTATCCTGCTAATTATATCCCACAAGCTCCTCTTCCGGTCTTTTCGAAATACTGCTGATGGTATTCCTCTGCACGATAGAATGTTCCTGCCGGAACGATCTCGGTGACGATTCCTGATTTATACTCACCGGATTTCTGCTGGTTGGTCCTGGATGCCAGGGCGGCGTTTTTCTGTTCTTCATTGTGATAGAAGATCGCCGATCTGTACTGGGAACCTATGTCGGGACCCTGCCGGTTAAGTGTTGTAGGGTTATGCATGGCCCAGAAGAGCTCAAGCAGCTTTTCATAGGACACTTCCTCCGGGTCAAATATAAGCTCAACTGCTTCCGCATGACCGGTCTTTCCACTGCATACATCTTTGTAACCCGGGTTTTCGTAGTCTCCGCCTGTGTATCCTACCTGTGTATACTTCACACCTTTTACCTTTCTGAATGTAGATTCAACTCCCCAGAAACAGCCGGCTGCAAAGGTTGCGATCTCGTTTCCCTCACTCAGTAATTCTTCTTTTGTTGTCATATTATCCCCCAATGAACCGGCAGAAACATCTGTGTGTCCTGAAACCCGATTCTGCCTTTTTTTTAAGATGAAACTAAGTCTGCTCAGATGATGTATATATTTTTCTCAGATTCTGTGCATTAACCGGGGATGAATTTGCCTAAGTATCTGTCAGTCCCATTTCTTTTTTCATGGAAGAGTAGCAATTTGTAAATACATCCTGGTTACCTTCGATCTCAAGTATCTCGAAGTCGAATATACTGGCAAATTCCTCTACCTTCTCATCGAATCCGGCGGTGTATCCCAGATTGGTATGCACCTTAGCCACTCTCTTATATCCGGTAATATCGTTCACTTTTTTGAGCATCTTCAATGTCTTTTCAGGATTTTCCGGGTCTACCCTCATGATCTCTCTCCATGAATGGGCATACATGGGTGTAAAAAGAAAGGTTCCCTGGTCACTGAATTCTTTAAGGGTTTTAAGGTATTCATCACAGCCACCGAGGGTTGCACCAACACAGTCATCAACTATTCGCTTATCGTCCCTGAGTATCCTTACAGGACATGTGGATTCCTGGTCCCTGAAGTCTTCTTCAACCTTATCCAGTACATTGCCGCACAGGCCATAAAAGAGAAGTATTCCATCTGAGTAAGGAGTGACTTTTTCAAGAAGCTTGTATATCTCTTCCCGGAGTATTTTTGGGAACTCATGAAGTGCAAGTTCAACCAGATAGATCATGACCGTGTATTTACTATCATCTCTTTCGCTGACTGGAGGAATATCGTTCAAAACTTTCAAATCATAATCCAGACCAACATTATCCATTTTAGCAGCAAACTCCTTCTCCTCGTTATTTTTTACGACAACAACGTTATCTATCTGAGGATCGTTCTCAAGCAGGTGGATAATTTCATCCTGTAAAATCTTGCATGATAATATTGTCATTACCGGCATGTTCTCATCTTCATTCAATTAGTCTTGATATCTTCTCTGGTTTTCATGCCAGATATTATTTATCTGTATTCAGAACCCAGTTTTATTCTTCACTTTGTTTACTCAGAAGTATGAATGTGACAATAAAACTCAGGATTCCGGCCGGAATTCCCGCAAAAAGAGAGAAGAAAATCCTGTCTGCAAGTGACTCGGTCACAATGATCGTTATCATTATCAGGACTATGAAACTGATTATAAATCTTAGGAACAGTTGCATATTTTACTTTTCTTCCTTCCATATTTATTGTTTATGCTATATTTACTAATTCTGCCAATACTTTAATAAGATTGTTCATTGTGCAGATAGTTGTCATATGACGATAAAACACTACAATGATAAAACAATACATTTTACAAATAGACCCGGGTGCAAAAATGGCAAAGAATGTCAATGATATAACAGTTAGTATCAGGCCGACAGATGAAGAAGATGTTCCGCTTATTATGGAATTTATAAAAGCTATTGCTGATTTTGAAGACCTGGGTGACAGTGTGCTTGCAAGCGAGGAGGATATAAGGAAATCACTCTTTGGTCCGAAGCCCTTTGCCGAGGCTGCAATCGCAGAAGTGAATAAGGAACCCGCCGGTTTTGTCACCTATTTCCATAATTTCTCTTCCTTTGTAGGAAAGCCGGGTCTTTATGTAGAGGACATCTATGTTCATTCCGAATACAGGAAACAGGGAGTTGGCAGGTTATTAATGGCTTATTGTGCCAGGATTGCAAAAGAGCGGGGATGTGGCAGGATGGACTGGAGCGTTCTTAACTGGAATCCTGCAAGGAAATTCTATGAAAACCTGGGTGCAGAGGCCCACGAAGAGTGGATAGTATACCGTCTTGGTGAAAAGGAATTCTTAGAGCTTGCAAAAAAATGATGCTCAGAGCATTTTGCTGAAGAAAGGTCATGTGAGGGAAGGATTGAAATGCTGGAAAAATCCAGGCAGATCCAAAATTGTTTTGTAAAAGAGATAATGCCACTAATCCACAGGAATAGCGGCAGATAAAAAGCAGGATTATTCTTCGACTTCCTCTTCAGTCATCTCTTCTTCGGTTACGTTTGTCTCCTCATCGGTGACATTCATATCAGTCATTTCCTCGGTGGCGTTCTCATCTACGACAACTTCCTCGGTCATGTTCTCGTCGGTCATATTGTCTTCAGTAACTTCATCCTCACCAGCATCTTCTGCAGGTTCTTCTTCGGTTACATCTTCTTCAGCTGTATCTGTGCATCCTGATACGGCTACAAGTCCGATCATCAGGAAAACTAATAGTATGCTCAGCATTTTTCTCATAACGTATTCTCCTATATATTCTATATATTCTATAGGTGCCTACTGATTTCCTATATTTTATTTAACTCTTTCGATATAGTGGAGCAGTCATATACGCTTTCAATAATGGAGTCAACAGCGTTTCTGATGGATTCTGAGAAAAAGGTGAGGTTTTAAAGATTGAACCGTTTTCAGGAATTAACGGCCAGTAGTTTGTCTAAATGTAATGTAAAAAAATAAATTACAGCCACCGTTATCTTATATAGGAACGGTGACCGGCAGAGAAATTACTCAGTAATTTCCTCTGTTGATGTATTTTCTGTTGCTGCATCTTCGGGCATTTCCCCGGTGATCCAGTAGTTTACCTGTTCAGGGTTGTTCTCTACCCATGTTCTGGCAGCTTCCTCTTCAGGCACGCCGTCAGCAAGGTCTTCCATTACGGACTGTATATCATCATGTGTCCACTGGAATCTGCTTATGATGCCATAGAGTTCGGGATCATCTTCTTCAAGTCCCTGCCTTGCAAGGGTTTCAACATGGTCTGCTTCACCATATACTCCCTGTGGATCTTCAAGGTATTTCAGATCGAACTTGTTGAATGCCCAGTGTGGTGACCATAGGGTTACAACTGTCCATTCCTCGTCTTCGACTGAGTTTGTAAGTGAGGCAGTCATACCTGCACTGCTGCTGGATACGAGGCTATAGTCAAGGTCGTATTCCTCAATAGCAGTCTCTGTTGTGGACATAATACCTGCACCAGGATCGATACCAATGATCTCGCCATTGAACTGTTCCTGGTTATCATTGAGCTCCTCAATAGAGTCAATGGTTACATATGTAGGAACAACAAGTCCGATACGGCAGTCCTCAAGGTTTACTGCAACGCTGTCAATGTCTTCTCCATACTGTTCCCAGTAGTTCTGCTGGGTCTGGGGAAGCCATGCGGATGTTGTAAAGTCGAACTGGCTGTCAGCAAGTCCCTGATAGAGTGCACCCGCATCGACGGCAATTATCTCAACGTCATATCCTGCTTCCTCAAGGACAAGTTTCATTACATTGGTACTGGCAATCTCGCCATCCCAGAGAACATATCCTATTGTAGCTTCTTTATCTACGTTCTCATCTACGGTATCTGTTTCCGTATCTCCTTTATTTTTTTGGTGTGAGGTTCTGGGTAAGCCTGTCAAGTACTATGGCAATTATTACAATAGCCAGACCTGCCTCGAATCCCTGTCCGATATCCACCCTCTGGATACCCACGAGCACCTGGTAACCAAGTCCGCGTGCACCGATCATGGCGGCAATAACTACCATTGAAAGGGACAACATGATACACTGATTCACACCGGCCATTATTGTGGGAATGGCTACGGGTAGCTCAACCTTCATAAGTTTCTGCATTGGAGTGGTTCCGAACGCGTCGGAAACCTCTACAAGTTCCACAGGAACCTGTCTTATACCAAGGTTTGTCAGGCGTATAGTGGGAGGCATTGCAAACACAACGGTTGCAACCAGTCCGGGTACATTACCCAGTCCGAAGAATATTACTGCAGGAATCAGGTATACAAATGAAGGCATGGTCTGCATGAAATCGAGAACCGGTTTTGTTATGTGGTAGATTACCTCATTCTTGGCAGCCAGGATACCTAAAGGTATTCCGATGGCAAGTGCTATCAACGCTGATGAAAGCACAAGGGCCAGTGTCTCCATTGCAAGACCCCATAGTCCCATGGAATCAATTACCAGAAATCCCACCGCAGTTCCAATTGCCAGTGCAGCTTTGCGCTTTGCCAGGAAATAGACCAACAAGGCTGCGATCACTGTAAAGGCCAGTGGAGGCAGAAATAACAGTGCATCCCTGAGTCCTGATATCAGTATATCAACGAAGTTACTGAAAAAGTCAAGTAGAAATCCGAAATAATCATCGATCCAGTAAACTATGGATTCAACGCTTTCTCCAATCTGAAGATTCGGTAAAACCATTACTGAGCAACCTCCTCTATCTTCTCTTCTGCTTCTTGATCTGTCATAGCCAGTGCTCCAAGCACACTTCCACGAACAATTATCCCCCTGAGCTTATTGGCATCGTCTACAACCGGAAGAGGATACTGACTTTCAGCAACTATTGGAATTATGTCCTTTACAGGAGTATCCAGCTGCAGCTTTGGGAAGTCCCCGATCATTATATCAACAATCTTTTTCTTTTGTTTCATTGCAGATACAGCATGATCTATAAGCACTATTCCCTGCAGGACCTTGTCTGGATTCACAACAAAGATCGATGAAATCCCATGCCTTTTCATCAACTGAACGGCAACTGTCAGCTCGGAGTTGATCGACACTACCGGCTCAGGACGTTTCATTACATTATCAGCTGTCAGGATCTTTGCACGGTCAACACCGGCAACGAATTCGGAGACATAGTCGTCAGCCGGGTTTGTAAGAATCTCTTCAGGAGTTCCTATCTGGGCTATGTACCCGTCCTTCATGATAGCGATCCTGTCCCCGAGCTTCAGAGCCTCATCCAGGTCATGGGATACGAAGACAATGGTCTTTTTCATCTTGTCCTGAAGGGCCAGCAGCTCATCCTGCATCTCTGTCCTGATGAGAGGGTCAAGAGCACTGAAAGCTTCATCCATTAAGAGTACGTCAGGGTCGGTTGCAAGTGCTCTTGCAAGTCCCACACGCTGCTGCATACCTCCACTCAGTGAAGATGTGGTACTTTCCCCGTGTCCTTTAAGTCCAACTTTGTTTATGGCATCCTCTGCACTTGCATAACGTTCCTCTTTTGACACACCCTGTATCTCAAGTCCGAAGGCTACATTGTCGATGACCGTCCGATGTGGCAACAGGGCAAAGCTCTGGAATACCATGGTCATCTTTTTCCTGCGGACATTGCGCAGTTCTTCGGTATTCATGGCTGCGATGTCATCGCCATCGATGAGTATGTGCCCGTCTGTGGGCGATATAAGTCTATTGAGACATCGGAGAAGGGTAGACTTCCCGGAACCCGAAAGTCCCATGAGTACGAAAGTCTCTCCATCATAGACATCGAAGTTAACATTGTACAGACCTACTGTCTGATTTGTTTTTTCGAAGATCTCTTGTTTTGACATGCCTTTCTCTACCAGTGAAAGGGCTTTCTGGGGTTGTTTCCCAAAAATCTTAACAAGATTTCGTACTTCTATTTTTTTTTTTCACGAATGGTAATACCTCAGTATGAATATCCTGATATGGTTTTTGTATAATTAGAATGAACGATTTTGTTATTCTATAAGAGGGTTTCGATTTATTATTATAAAAACCTACCCTAATAGAACTCTTTTTGAGCAATGAGGGTGTAACATGACATTTATTTCTACTTATAGTTTAGGAGTAAAGTATTTATATCAATTTAATTTCGAACAATTAAATATTTTGATTGTATCAACTGATCTAAATCAAAAAAAGCTATTTGAAACGATAGCCTGTGCTGATATGAGGCACGAATTTAAAAAGAAAAAAGAAAAGTTCAAAAATTTATCTGCTTAAATACTCTTTTCCTGAATCATTCAATGAACACCATTGCTGCCACGACCGTTGTCCACTTACCATCAGGATCTCCGTGAGCTGTCTGACAGTAATGGGTCGTGTCTATTATATGACCGCTTGTCTTGTAAACATTTTCTCTGTCTTGCCAGGCAGAATCAATATCGAATTCGATTCCCAGGGTGGTTGCAAGCATTGTTGCAGCAAGGTCTTCAGCATATTCTCCCGCCGTCTCTTCATCTTCCCCGTATGAATGGTGCTCGGAGATATAGCCATAGTTCTCCTCATTTACAGGAACGGCAGTTCCAACTGCAGCAGCCACCAGTCTGTGTGGTTCGTTCGTATCGTTACGTGCAAGGACGCAGTGGACGATCTCACCTGCTCCTAATTGTTTTACTCCCTCATCCTTTGGGATTATCTTACAGTTTGGAGGAAGTATACTGGATACACTGACAAGATTGAATTTTTCTATCTGTGCATCACGTAAAGCAAGCTCGAATGAAGCCAGTCTGTGTTTGTGAACGCCAAAGCCTTTGGTTAAAAACGCCCTTTTAGGTGCCATCTAATATCATCCTTTATTTAGATCACGCAGATTTATTTTCTATTGCCGGATACTGACTCCATCCTATACATGAAACTGTCTTATCAAACTGATGGTTGTCCAGGTCGGAAATGACTAACAAGGTATACACTACTTAGATCGTTTAATTATAGTTGTTGTGTTTACTGTTTCTAGAAAACCTTATATACGATTTACACTTCTCATTGCATCCATCTCAAACTTCTATTATATAATTTCAAATTCAAGGTCGATATCATGGCAATACCTGTTGTATGGATTTACTGGATCTTCAGTCTTACAGTTGTTACATATGTATCGGCTTTCATTATCAACAGATACAGGGAATATGGCTTTGCAGCACTTGTGGCTTTCTATACTATCTATCTGACCGCCTCCCAGATAGTGGCAGCCCGCCTGATCGAGTTCGACCTCGGCTTCTATACATTCTTTGCACCTGCTGCAGTATTTTTGTATCCTTTCCTCTCACAGGCAATTGATATGATAAACGAGGTCTACGGTGAAAGGAAAACTCACATCGCTATAATCATAGCTTTTATCACACAGGTGCTTTTTGTAATATTTATCTTTATGACAAACAGCCTCTCTCCAGCTCCTTTCTTTGCATACGAGGATGCATGGCAGGGAATATTTTCCCAGAGTATAAGAATAATCATAGCATCCTGGCTTTCATTCCTTGTATTCCAGAATCTGGATGCCTATGTGTTTGCCTGGCTGAAAAGAAAGTACCCCAAACAGGTATTCCTCAGGAGTGCTTCAAGTGATGTGATCAGTCTCACCTTCGACAGTCTGATATTTGTAGTGCTGGCATTCTATGGGGTAGCTCCCGTTGTCCCGCTTATCATTGGACAGATAGTGGCCAAGAACCTGATAGGTCTGCTTGACACACCCTGGTTCATATGGTACAAGAGATATCTTGAAGATAACCCGGTAACTGACAGGCAGTAACCGGATTTTGTTTTCAGTATCAAAAACAGTGGTACCAGTATGATTATTCGGAACAGGAACTAACAGATCTTGCAGACCATGTAAAAGAGATAAATCCTGATAGAATTCACATCTATTTCAACAACAATCATAATATGCTGAACAATGCAAGAAGGATGCTGACATTAAATTTAGGAAAATAATATCTGTCATCTTTTAGTCTGATATTCACGTAGTTATGCGCTTGTACAACACCGGAAGCCTCTCCGGCAGCGACCTGGCATCATCTATTATAGTATATCCCACATCGGAGAATATGTTATCCAGGTACTTTCCGGGATTCGAGTCCACTGTGATACAGAAGAATTGTATCCCTCGGGCATTTCCTTCCTCGATTGCTACCCTGGTATCTTCTTCCGCAACACTTCCCTTGTAGGCGCTCTCTCCCCTGGATGTATCGAATGGCTCACCGTCTGAAAGCAGTATGAGTAACTTTGTTTTAGCGGCAACCTTCTCCAGTTTCCTGATGGAATGCCGGATTGCGGGTCCGAGCCTTGTGTTTGATACGGGCTCCAGCAGGCTTATCCTGCGGGCAACGTCTTCTGATAGTTCCTCGTCGAATTCCTTGATGACAAAGTATTCCACATCATCCCTTGTCTGGCCTGAGAATGCGTAAATGGAGTACTTGTCGCCAATACTTTCAAGGGCCTGTATCATGATGGTAAGCGAGTCTTTTTCCACATTGAGTATGCTCTTTCCCTCGTATCCAACCATTTTCCGGGTCGAGTAGCTGACATCTATAAGGAAAAGGGCTGCAACATCCCTTTCGTGCTTATCCCATCTAAGATACAGCCTGTCATCCGGGTTGATACCGCACTGCTTCTGTATCAGGGAATCGATAAAGGCGTCGATATCTATCTCCGTGCCATCGGTCTGCTGCTTCATCTTTCGGAAGGTTTCGGGTTTCATCCTGTTGAATACTCTTTTGATAAGGGCTATCTCGTTCCTGTACTGTTTCGATGCTTCCCTGTAGTATTCACTGGACATCCCGCTGGGCTCGACCTCATTGACCGTGACCCAGTCAGCCTTGTAATCACCGATAACAGCATCCCATTCATCATACCTGTAGCTGCCAAGTATCTTCCAGTGCTTATCCGCAGCATAGGTGGACTGGCGCTGGACCTTTTCCTCTTTTGGCCTTTCCTGCTCTGCTGTCAGGTCCACCTCGCTTTCGGGAATGAAGTTCTTGATGATATTCTCATGTGACCTGGATGAAAGGGGATCCTTCTTACCGTAGGCGCCAATACCCACACCACGGTAGTCCAGGTTTTTCATAACTTCATATTCTGTCTGACTCAGGGGTCCCATTTTCTCATCAAGCATGGTGTATATCCTGAAGGTCGCATCAAGGGAGTCGAGAATCGAGGATTCTTCCCTGAATATCATTTCCCGCAGTAGATTCTTGGCAGGATCCAGAAGGCTCTCCGTGTCTTTGCTGAAACTGTATGCAGGTTCATGACCTGTGGAGATCCAGAGCAGGGATTCCATGAATTCCTCAAGTTTTCCCCCTTCCGGGACAGGCCGTTCCAGAAGCATCTGCTGTCTGATTCGTTCAAGCTCCTGACGTACTCCCTTATAGTTCTCCATGATCCTGTACTCGACCCTTGCATCTTCCAGTATCCCCAGAGTGGTACCTGCAAGTGCCTCGTTCGGGAACATGGCTATTATATCTGAAATATCAACAATACCTTCGGGTTTCTGTCCTGAAAGATAGCTTCCCTTCTTTCTGGTAGTATATTTTTTCCTAATATCGGCCATCAGTCCTGCTGCATCTTCCAGTGTAGCTGTGTGTGAGCTGAACTGCACATGGCCGACCTCATGCATTATGCTCAGCTTGTATATTTTGAAATTATCTTCAAAATCAGTATATTTCCTGATCCTTGGTGCAAGATAGATGCTTCTGCCTGCAACCACCGGATTTATACCCTCGGGTTCTGCTTCCATTTGAAGAGTCCTTCTGGAAAGTATGTTAAAACTGACACCGGAAAGCCCGAGTGCATAGTATCTGAGCACTCCGGCAAACTCTTTGAGAGCTGCAGATCCTGTAAGATCCTCGATGAATTCCTTTGAGCTCTTTGATTTCAGTGAAAAATAAGGCTTTCCAAGCGGAGGATTCTCCTCGAATATACCGATACCGTTCAAAGCCCATTCTTCAAGTTCGCTGAGATCCAGGTCCTTCAGGAGTTTAGCGGAGTAGGAAAAGAAATCGATTGCCAGATCCTTATCCTGATCGTATATCTTTATTCCTGTACCCGCCCATTTCCTGATTCCCTTGGGACCGGTATACTCTGCCGCTTCGGGCAGGTTCTCAAAGAACACACCAGCAAGTGTTCTGTCCTTATCGAGCAACATATTGGCGGTTCTGAGCAGTTCTCTATGGTAAGCTGAACTGCTTTTTCTCAGAACGAAGGTGAAATTACTGTAAAAGGCTGTTCCGAAGTTGCGACCTTCCTTTGACACTTCCTCTCCGATACGTACCCATTCGTAGAATTTGTCCTTTGTAAGGATTTTCAACGCCTTTGGAGCATGTTCAAAATAGCTTTCCACACAATCCGGATTTATAAGTGCAAGATTCGTACCGGTATCAAGTAGAAGCCTCCTCTCCCCACGGCCTTTTATTCCCTCATGGCTCTGAATTCCGTAGTGGTTTACCAGTCCCTTGAAACTTCCATAGATGAAAGCCTCAAGGGCAACTTTATCAGAGGCTAGCGAAGCCAGGGCTTTATCGGTCCATTCCTCCATTTCGCTAACATCGATGGAACCAAGCATATCAGGACTTCTGTTCATGAACGACACAGATGCCGCTTCATCTGTCTTCGCTATCTTACAAGCTTCTTTCACCCATGCTTTATATTCATGATCACTAAGTACCTCCATTGAATGGGGTGAATTTTTGAAAAATGCAAAGACCGTTTTCCTGTCATGTTCCGCAAAAGAGTCCAGCGCTTCAAGGAATGTGCTGACCCTGCGCGGTGGAATCTGAAACAGTACCTCCACGCTTGAATCTATTATATCCACAGCAGTGATCCAGTTCTTTTCAAGTATAGTTACTATGATGCTGCACCATGAACGAAAATTATTGACGGATAAGAGTGAATACAGATGTGGAAGGTTCCTAAAATATTCCTCGGCAACGTTTACGTCCGAATCCGCAAAAGCACTGCCTGCTGATACTAGTTGCTCAAAGGTATCAAAATCAGTTGTAACCACTACATTACCAGTGTACTTGAAATAAGCTATTGAGAGCCACTTGCTTTTTTCCGTATAGGACATACCTTTGTCTGTCCATTTTTCAAGAAGCTCTATACCTCCCTTTTTTAATATAAGCACTGAATAGTCGAAAAAGCCCTCGCAGCAGGAAACACTTAAAGACGAGGCTCTATAGGCAAGTTTCAGCCATCTCCTGAAATCTTCATCCGTACTGAAACTATAGACCAAAGGTGATGTTCTGAGGTAGGCAAGGATTATTCTTTTTCCGCTTTTACCAAGCGGTTCTCCGGCCTTCAGTATGTCTTCCACTTCGCTTTGCTGCAGCCCTTTAAACTGTTCAGTCACCGAAGCCAGATCATCTCTGTCCAGTTTGGAGAATCTGCTTTCGATGAGTTCGAATAACTCTTCCTCAGCAGGCTCTGCAGTATCCTTTGGCAAGGTATGCTTTCACTCCATGATGGCATTAATGATCTCGTCGATGCTCTGCTGCAGGTCAGAGTTATCGGTTATCGGCCGCGCCATTGCTATCCTGCAGGCTTCCCTGGGTTCTATGCCTTCATGTATGAGCTTGCCGGCATATATCAGAAGACGCGTACTGACACCTTCCTCTAGTCCGTGGTGTCTGAAGTTGCGTATCCTCTGACCGATTTTCACCAGGTCCTTTGCCATTTCTCCGTTCACCATGCTTTCATGGGCAACGATCTTCCTTTCAAGTTCGGGAGGTGGATAGTCGAAGTCAATTGCTACGAACCTCTGCCTGGTACTCTGTTTCAGGTCCTTTACAGCACTCTGGTAACCCGGATTATATGAGATGGCAAGACTGAAATCAGGTGGTGCCTGAAGGATAACTCCCAGCTTATCAATAGGGATTATACGCCTGTCATCAGTTAACGGATGTATGACAACGATGGTATCCTTCCTGGCTTCCACAACTTCATCAAGATAACATATGGCTCCGTTCTTGACAGCTTTTGTGAGAGGTCCGTCGCTCCACTCCACCGACTCTCCTTTAATAAGATATCTTCCCACAAGATCGGTTGCAGTCAGGTCCTCATGACAAGCAACGGTTATTAAGGGCCTTTTCAATTTGTAGGCCATATACTCCATGAACCTTGTTTTGCCGGACCCTGTTGGTCCTTTCAGGTTTACGGGTAATAGGTTCTTGTAAGCGGCAGTGAATATTTCTACTTCATTACCTACCGGAACATAATATGGCTCGTCCTCAATGATATACTCCTCAACAGGTAACTCTCTGGATAAAGAACATTGGGCTGTCATGCATTGGTCCTCTTCTACACCAGTGAATTTTGTTCTTTCTTACATATATCTGCTGTGCAGAATTATGTGTAGACTGTAAAGGTCAGGGATTGTTAAAATCAAGGTTGTTTTGTTAAAGATCAACGTTTTCTCATTTTTTTCTCACGCTTCTTACTTATCTCAGCATCCACTTTCACTTTTTGTACAGCAAGGTCCGCTGCCAGCCCCCTGAGCATCCATCTGAGTGCTGAAGCCTGATTCTTTAAATCACTGGAAAACTCTTTTTTGACAAGCTTTGTAGCATCCTTGCCTGCAAGTTTTTCCAGTTCCTCTATCCTTTTGCTGGAGAATGAATCCCTACCTCCGACCTTAAGTCGGGCAAATTCCTTGAATCCGGGCGATGGATTGGTATTCAGCTCGTTTATCTTTACCCTGAGTCTTGGTGAGACAGAAGCTGTGTTCGTATCGGCTATTACCTTCCTGTCGGCGGGTTTTACTTCCCGTATCTTTGCCTGCTGCTTGCCTGCGGGCATTGCCAGTCTGTCTGCATCTGCATTCTGGTTTCTGGGTACCCACTTATATTTTATTTTCAGATCGTTCTTTTTGATGATCTCATTTATCTGACCGTGGATATCTGCAAGCTTCTTGTTATTTATTTTCCACTTTCCTGACATCTGGTTGATAACCAGTTTACTATCCCCGCAGACCTGAAGCGGTCCTTTGCCTTTGAGTTTCAGGTAGTTTAAGATGCCTTCTTTAAGTGCGGTATATTCGGCAACATTATTGGTGTTTGTGGGTGACTTCCTTTTCTCTTTACTTCCCTCTGTAGGAGATCTTTTCGTTTTCCAGGTGATGACCCATCCAAAACCCATCCTACCTCCGGGATTGGGATCGCAGGAGCCATCAAAGTTCAGTCGGTCCATATAGTCCATGAGACGTTGTCCTCTTTTTTTAATTTACCCATATTCTGACAGGACATTCAGCTGAGGAAAAGGTTTTTCCGATAAGAGTTACAGGTGGAAGACAAAATTCAGAACAATTGCAGTTTAAATCATTTTTCTCACACATAACGGAGCTTTAGATCAATGGACGTCCCTGAACTTATAAACCGTGTCAGGTCATCTACGAGGTATGAAGGACAGATAGTACACGTAGAAGATATTCCTGAAAAAGAGCCCGCCTACGCTTCAGTGGAACTCAAGCCCATGATAAACTATGCACTGGATGAGAAAGGCATAACTAAGCTCTACGTTCACCAGGCAGAAGCTATACAAAAGGTACGTGAAGGGAAGAATATCGTACTATCCACAAGCACAGCCAGTGGCAAATCCCTGTGCTATATGTTACCTATATTCGAAACCATGCTTGAAGACCCTGCAGCAACCGCACTCTACATCTCTCCTCTGAATGCCCTGGTAAACGACCAGCTCCAGACGTTCCGGGATTTTTCACACCTCATGGGTCAGGATATAAGGATCGAGAAGTTCATCGGAACCATGTCCCGGAAAGAAAAAAGCGATGTCAAGTACGGAAATCCCCGCATTGTTTTCACAAATCCTGACATGCTTCACCTGAGTTTCTTGGGCTGGAAGCACCAATGGAGAGGTTTTCTTGCAAATCTGAAGTTCATTGTACTAGATGAGAGTCATTCCTACAGTGGTGTGATGGGCAGCCACATGGCAAATCTGCTGAGAAGGCTTAACCGGGTATGTGAGTACTACGGCTCGAATCCGCAATACATCTGCTGCACGGCTACCATCGGAAATCCCGAAGAACACACTTCGGCTCTGATCGGTAAGGATGTAAGTCTTGTGGACAGCGACAGTTCGGGACGGGGAGCACAGAAATTTCTTTTCTGGAATCCTCCTCTCTATGTAAAATCTGCGAACTTCACTAGACGCAAATCCAGTTTCGGTGAAACCGTTAATCTATTTTCAAATTTTGTCCAGAGCGGCTTTCAGACCATTGTTTTTGCCAGATCAAGGCAGAAGGTCGAAAGAATGTACGTTGAAGCCAGGAACATGCTCTCAAACAGAGGAGCACAGCATGCTATCAGCTCGTATAGGGGAGGATACTACGGGGAAGAGCGCGAAGCCATAGAAAAAAAGCTATCTGAAGGATCCATCGAGGGTGTGATCTCTACCAATGCCCTTGAACTTGGTATCGATATTGGCGGACTTGATGCCTGTATCATGGATGGCTTTCCGGGTACTATCATGAGCGCAAGACAGCAGGCAGGTCGTGCCGGACGTGGAAGCGGTGAAAGTATTGTGGTCCTTGTAGCGGATTCCAATGCCCTTGATCAGTATTATATGCGAAATCCCGCAGACTTCTTCCGTCGCGAATGTGAGGAAGCGGTGGTAAATGTCTCGAATCGCTATATTCAGGCCGGACATCTCTTGTGTGCTGCCAGGGAGATTCCCTTGAAACCGGAAGATGCGGATTATTTTGGAAGTGAGTATCATACAATTGTAACTGTGCTCGAGGAGGAAGGCCTGCTGCAGGGATCCTTTGCAAAACAGTGTCTTGATCCCCATCCACATGGTAAGGTCTCTATTCGGGATATTGATAATGATGCCTACACGATGCTTGAAAAAGGAAGTCGAAAACCCATTGAGAAGGATCTTACACGTCTTCAGGCCTACAGGGAAGCCTTTGAGGGTGCGGTTTATATCAACAAGGGAATCCCGTACTGTGTTACAAAACAGGATCACACTAAAAAAGAGATTCTGGTAGAGAAGGCCAGGGACGGTTACTATACAAGGGTGATGGTATCCTCGGATATAATTATCAGGGGCACCGTCCACAGTTCAATATTGCCTTCCTGTGAAGATGTGAAGATAGGCTTCGGTGATGTGGATGTTACCCAGCAGGTGACCGGCTACAGGAAGATTCAGCAGCGCAGTGATAAGGAACTCGGACAACATTCCCTGGAGATGCCGACATTCACTCTGCAGACCGAGGCTCTGTGGCTGGAACTTCCTCACAGGTTCACAGAAGCGGTTGAAATGCATGACCGGGATTTTGCTGGCGGTATTCATGCCATTGAACATGCAATGATAGCAATGTATCCTCTGCACCTGCTCGCTGACCGCAATGACATCGGTGGTGTTTCAACCCCTGAACATCCTGACCTTGGTGGTAAAAGTGCCATATTCGTATACGACGGACATCAAGGAGGTGTGGGATATGCCGAAAGTGGCTATGAGATAATATCACGGATTCTGGAAGTCACTTTGAAATCCATTGAAAGCTGCTCCTGCCTGGATGGATGCCCGAGCTGTATCCAGTCTCCGAAATGTGGTAATAACAACAATCCTCTGGATAAGGACGCTGCGATCATAATACTTCGTAAGATACTGGGCAAACCTGATTATGTGCCTGTTAAGAAGAAGAAAACCGTAAAATCCGGAGAAAAGAAATCATCATCCAGTGGCGATGATGCTATGGGAGGCAAAATACGGGAAAAACGTTTTGATCCCGTAACTGCCCTTGGCAGAGCAAGGCGAAAACTCAGGCAGAGAGAAAACAGAAGTACCGGAGAACTGATAAAAGAAGGCATATCTGCCGGCAGGGAAAAGAAAGATCATGCTACTGCCTATGAATGTTTTGAGGCTGCTCTGCAACTTGAACCGGATAATGCAGTTGCTATTATGAACAAAGGAATTACATGTATGCATCTGCATCGCTATCAAATGGCTCTTGAATGTTTCAACAGACTGATTGGTCTGGGACACAGGCAGGCTTCCGTCTGGGTACAGAAAGGTATTGCACTATATTATCTTGGGGACTACGTAAACTCGATAAAAGCTTATGATGAGGCTTTGAAACTAAAGCCGGATGATGCTAAGATATCAGAACTTCGAAAAAAGGCTCAGAAAGAAATCTAATCTGTAGTCAGAACAGAGAATAGTCAAAAAAGGTTTTATCCCGGAAACACAGCCAGTAGGCTGTAAAACCGGGTGAAATGTATTTTATGCTTCAACAATCTTGATGTTGAAGTTCAATGCTTTACCTGCAAGGGGATGATTCATATCCAGTGTGATCTCCTCATCTCCCATCCTGGTTACCTTGGCAGGCATTTCCCTTCCGTCAGGGGTTCTTACAAGTATCATCATCCCTTCCTGGATATCCATGTTGGCCTGAATGGCATCTTTTGGAACCTGCTGGGAAAGGTTTTCATTGTACTCGCCGTAAGCTTCGGATGGTTCGATTCTGAATTCCTTCTCATCTCCTTCGTCCATGCCTCTTACAGCTTCCTCGAAACCGGAAATTACCTGTCCTTCACCTACTGTGAATTCAAGAGGTTCTCCATGTTTCTCGGAACTATCAAACACTGAACCGTCGTCCAGCTTACCTGTGTAATCAATTTTTATTGTGTCGCCATCTTTAATTGACAATATATCAACTCAAATATTAGTTAAAACAAGTCTTAACTCATTCCGTGTAACAGGAGGTTGCCAACCTTACTTAGGTGTTTTGCTTGCAAGAAAATGCTATCTGCTGTCATTGTAATATATAAATATTGTATACATTTATGTATCACAGTAAAGTTTTGCTACAAAGGAGATGTAAAATGAAAGATCCTCTAGATAAAACGCTGAAAAAAACTCTTCAGGACACTGCCACGGAAATGAACGCAGATCTCATTGGATTTGCTGATCCGGAATGCTTCCTTGGTCCAGAATACACCGGTAATAAACCACAGGATGTGATGAAGGATCTTCAGTCGGTCATAGTGCTGGGAGTGGGAGTACCACGCGGAGCCTTCGAGCCACTTCCAAATGGCAGGGCCGAGTATACAAACACACTGATGGCGGCCACTGCCACACTAAGAGTAATTGCTTTTCAGCTGGCCAGGATTATCGAGAAGAACGGATATCTGGCAACAATTTTACCATCCGAGGGAAGTGAGTTCGGTTACTGGTATGCCGACCGTGAAACCCTGAAAGCGAACATGTCCATCAAATACGCTTCATATCATGCAGGTATTGGTAATTTCGGCCTGAACCATCTTCTCCTGACAGATGACTTTGGTCCGAGGGTACGCATGACCGCATTGCTGACAGATGCAAAGCTTGGGACGCGGGAAGAGAATCCACTTCCGTTTCTGAACAAAGCCTGCACTACCTGTAAGAAATGCGTGGAGATCTGTCCGGTTGATGCCATCTCAGAGGATGGGACAATTGACAGACAAAAATGTGCGGATTATATGTTCAATAAACTGGGCGGACTTAGATGCGGAATGTGTATAAAGGTCTGTCCTCTGTGATCATTTAATGTGCACTGATGGATAAAACACTTATATTGTAAAAAATCACAATCTTATTGGGGGAATAAACAGTATGAGTGTAATTATTAAAGTAATGGATGACGGACCTTATATGGTAATTGGTAATGTCGATCTGGTGGACATGAATGATAAGAAGTTCCAGTTCGATGAATCTCAACAGATAGCATTGTGCCGTTGTGGAAAAAGTTCCAGCCAGCCTTTCTGTGACGGAAGCCATATAACCATGGAGTATAAGTCCCGTCCGAGAGCTGATTAATTAAAAAACAATATTTTGACAACCTGGTCTATATCCGGGCTGCTTATCTTAATTTTAAGTGTATTTCATTTTTTATCCTGCAGTTGAATCTATAAAAGATAGAAATAGATTATATAATTGTTAAAATAAAAACATTTTTAATATATACGGTCATCGTAAAATACGATATTCAAAAAGATAAGGAGCTGTATTTTATAAACCTGAGTCTGTACTCTGATCTTCTAATAATTTCCGCACTCTTGTTGTTAGTGCTGGCTTTTTACATAAGGCAGTTCAGGGATACGGATGGAGTGGATGCTTTTTCACTTTTTCTGGTTGCAATTTCCGTTTATTCCGTATTTTACTCAATGGAGGTATCATTAACAGAACTGGATTCCGTCCTTTTGTCCTATAAGCTACAATATCTGGGGATATCATTCATACCGCCACTTTTCCTCTTGTTTTCCATGGGTTATACGGGAAGGAAACACCTGATCACACATTCTTTAAAAATTACTATATTCTTTATTCCTGCCATCACACTATTAATGGTTTTCACAACTGATTATCATAATTTTTTCCACGAAAGTTTTTATTTAAATGCTGATGGGCTAAGGGGTCTTGTATTCGAACCGGGAATCTATTACTGGATCCATCAGACATATTGTATTACTCTGATTTTACTTGGTATGTATTTCTTTTTAAGAATGTGGATTGATACAAAAGCATTTTTCAGCAGACACCTATTAGTCCTGCTCATCAGCTCTTCAATCCCTTTTTCTGTTTACCTGCTTTATCTTACAGGTTTTTTTCCAAAAGGGGTTGATCCGGTTCCTTTTGTATTAATAATGGGTGCTTTAATGATTTACACTGGTATTTTACGTTACAGTTTATTTGATATAGCACCTCTGGCGCGCAGTTTTCTCTTTGATAATGTTCCTTCAGGAGTGGTTGTACTTGACAGGAAGGACAGGGTTGTTGATTTCAACCATTTTGCGACAGAACATCTTGGAACGTCCGGGAAAGGCCTTGGATTACCAGCATCCGAATTCTTTGCGTCCTGGCCACAACTCATCGATCTTGAGGATAAATGCAATGAAGAGAACAGACTGGAGTTCAAAAAGTCCGTTGGAGGAACTGAGCTCTGGTTTGCCGCAAGCCTTCTTCCTCTTCGTAATAAGTATGGTGAAATACGTGGAAAGATGATCGTGCTGGACAATATAACTGACCGTAAACTTGCAGAAGAAGCCCTTATCAGGGGTAAACTAATGGCAGAGGAGGCCAATCATATGAAAAGTGGCTTCCTTGCGAATATGAGCCACGAACTGCGCACTCCTCTCAATGCGGTAATCGGTTTTTCCCAGCTTCTGGAACAGGAAGCAGTGGGAGAACTGAATGACGATCAGATGAAATATGTCCTGAACATAGAAACCGCCGGAAAGCATCTTCTCGATCTGATAAACGATATTCTTGATATTTCCAAGATCGAAGCAGGTAAGATGGAACTCGAATGTGAGGAGTTCTCTGTAAAAGATGCAATTGAAGAGATAGAAAAACTGATAGCTCCAATGGCAGCAAACAAAGACATTGACCTGATCATAGATGCACCGGAAAATACCGGGATATATGCAGACAGGCAAAAATTCAAACAGGTTATGCTGAACCTGTTCAGTAATGCAATAAAGTTCACGCCTGAAAAAGGTGAGGTAACTGTGAATTGTGAAGACATTGGTAATGCTGTTCAGGTATCTGTAAGCGATAGTGGTATAGGAATTCCACAGAACAGATATGATGAGATATTCGAACCCTTCAAACAGATAGAATCCTCAACCAGTAAGAAATACAAAGGGACAGGACTCGGACTTGCTCTGGTCAAAAAGATTGTGGAAATGCATAATGGAAATATTGACGTGAAAAGCGAGGAAGGAAAGGGAAGCACCTTTACGTTTGTGATAGAGGATCAGAGAAATCTCAATGATTCCCGGGAATCGTGTGATGTGGACACAAAAAAAGAGATCATATCAGATAGTATTCTCATATGATTTCCGAAACATCGAATTTTAAAACCGTAAAGTTTGTTCCGGATATCATACAGGAGCACTGCTTTTTCTGTATACGTTAAGGTAAAACCATTCTGCTATGGCTCCCAGATTATTATGCCAGAATATCCGGTAGTTTGTTTCAAGTAGTGGATTGAAACGTGATTTGAACGAGCAGAGATGTTCGGTGTCGGCACCTCCTATCTCAAAGATACTATCGTTTTTTTTGGATAACTTGATCAGCTCCCAGAATATCAGTTCATTCACCGGCAGGTCCACTTCAGGTTTAGGAGTACCCAGCCATGATATTACTTTATTTTTGTAACTTACAACTATGTTCGAGCCGATAATATCGTTATTCTCATCGTGTACGTAAAAAAGTCTGATGTTATCGGGATAGAGTTCCAGCAGATCCTCGAGGTATTCCGTACTCTCAATAGGAAATTTCAGGTTCTGTTCTTCATACCGTTTAGACAGGAATTGACAAAAGGGTGCGATACTATCGCTTTCTGTCATCTCCATATTGTATTTGTTATTCTTTATACCCTTTATCAGACGCCTTGTTGAACGGCTGAATCCTTTTAATATTTCATCAAGGGACGTTTCAGTTGGAATATAATATGTGAACAGGGGCTCGACTGAGAATCCGTTCCATTTGAACTCCCTGATATCATTAAATGAAGGGGTCAACTGGACGGAAGTGTAGATGGGTGATAGTTCTTCAATTTTTTCCGTTGTAAGTTTTGTAATTTCTTTCAGACGCTTTTCTTTACCACTCTGTGTCAGGTCATCATAATCCGCGCCCAATACAAAGCCCATGTAGGGTACTCCTGTGCGTGGAGGAGGTGATAGTATGACATTCATACCATAATTCGTTTTCACAAAAGATGGATATAGGCATACAAGATCCTCTTCATCATACACAGCATATGGGAGTAATTTGTAACCTGTGTGCTTCTCTATGGTCTTTAAAAATCCCCATTTATGAAACAGAGTGCCGTAAGGACTTTGATCTACGAAATCATCCCATATTCGGGAGTCATCCATAGTTGATACTTGTATCATTCTTTTCCCCATTCTCCTGAAGATATTTTTTAGCTACTGCAACAAAGCTTCCTGCAATTCAGCCTCCCCACAAGGCCTATTAATTCGGATTTCAGAGCATTGTTGCTCTATATTCCTGAATTATCACTATCTTGCAGCACAGGCATTATTCGACTCTTCACTTAAGAACTTATTCAGTTCAAAAATGTGAGGACATTGCTGAAGGATTTATAAAATTTTAGTTGAGAAACACGGAAAAGTATTATATCTTTAGTAGAGAAATTATATCCGGGGTTTGATTGATACATGACATATGTTTGAGTGAAAGATATGCAGGTTTCCTGAGTTATTTCGACTTCACTCAATATCTATATGTAACAATGAAAATCTCTTAATATCCGGGGTTTATTAGCTTTAATAAGTTAATATTTCGGTGATATTGTACAAAAGGGGTGGAACATGGATGATAATTATTTTATTTTAGATCAGGTCCGTATTTTGAAATATGTATGGGAAAATGGGTTTATCTTCTGCTGTAAGGTATGGTTTCCGGGTATAGTGCATGTATGACTCAATAAAAAAGCATTCCAGCCTGTGGGAGAGATTTACCTCTAAAGGAGATGATTTCGATCAGTATTCCTGTGTGGACAGCTATTGTAATTTTGCAAGACATGATATGGAGGAGGTACTGTCACCTGATGTTTCAAGGAAATTAGTGGAAGAAGGCCTTGAAATGGAGTTTCCCGATGATAAAAAATTCGGTGTTTGTCTGACACATGATATAGATGACATTTACCCTCCATTTTATCATACTCTTCTGTCGGTCTACTACTCTGCCAGAAATATTGATCTGAGCGGAATCAAAACCCATTGTCTATGGAGAGTCAATGGTAAAGCTCAGTCTCCGTATCTCAACTTCAGGGAGATAATGGATATAGAAGAGCAGTTTGGTGGAAAATCATCCTTCTATTTCCTTGCTGCGGATAAGGATCCGCGAAGATTCCGCTATGATATAGAGGATACCGAGGCTTATATGGGTGAGATCGTAGACCGCGGGTGGGAAGTCGGGCTGCATGGTGGCTATTATTCCTATGCTAATTACAACAATCTCTTATATGAAAAGCAAAAGCTGGAAAGTGTACTGGGGAAAGAGGTGATAGGCTTCAGGAACCACTATCTGAGGTTGAAAATAAACGAATCATGGGAAATGCTCTCAAAAGCAGGTTTCAAATACGATACCACCCTGGGTTTTAACAATACAGTGGGTTTCAGGAATGGTATGTGCCATCCTTTCAGGCCATATAATTCAGAGGAAAAAAAGACGCTGGATATTCTGGAAATACCTCTCAATATAATGGATGTAGCACTTTGTGAGTACGCCGGATCTTTCAAGGAGGCGTGGGAACTTTCAAAGCAGATACTGGATTCCGGGGAAAAGTACAACGGTATAATCACTTTACTGTGGCACAATAATACCTTCAGTTCCCCTCATTTGAAGGATTGGAAGAAGCTGTACATAAAAATACTTGACTATTGCAACAAAAAGGATGCCTGGATCACCAGCTGTGAGGATATTTATGAGTGGTGGAACAGTGCGGATATCGACTATCCCTGAGAATCAGGCACCGTGTCTCCAATTATTTTTTGTATACATAAAAGTACAGAAGTCAGGCTTTTTCTTCTGAAACAATAAACTATGC
The DNA here is from genome assembly GCF_013388255.1 of Methanolobus zinderi. Taxonomy (NCBI): domain Archaea; kingdom Methanobacteriati; phylum Methanobacteriota; class Methanomicrobia; order Methanosarcinales; family Methanosarcinaceae; genus Methanolobus; species Methanolobus zinderi. Next base: position 1,623,862 of record NZ_CP058215.1, on the reverse strand, counting down.
TGTTGAAAATTTCATAGGCGTATTATTTTAAACAGGTCGATGAAGATAATAATAGGTTAGCTTAAATAAAAGTATGTAATGGTAGGTATTGTCAGGATGAAGTTCCCGGAGGCCTATATCGGTGGGGAACGGATGTATTTCCTGACAGTAGTGGGGTAATTAATTGAATCAACTAAAAGAATGTCCTGAGTGTAACGCACGCCTGAATCAGGTGGACCGGAATATACAGCATTGCGAAATATGTGGATACTGGACCGAGAAAGGAACTGCCAGACTCGACACTTTAATGGTATTTGCATAGGTGAGTGAATGAAAAGACAGGTAACAGGATCCTGTCCGGAGCGCAGAAGTATGTTCAGGCAACCAGCCGTTATGAATATGCTCAATTCACATTTGCTCTTTGGATGTTATTTGTCCAGCGTCTCTAATAAAGAACAGAATATGATCAGGAACAAGGATTCCAGGATACTCATGAGAAAGTTTACGAAAATCTGGAGCAGTAGCTAGCCAGATACCGACTAATAGGAGGTATCTGATTGGTGAATTTTAAAACTGTCCAAAATTCAGATCTAAATTTAAAATGGGGGTAAATCTATGTGTTATTGGTTTAAATTTCAGGAAGATGAAAAGAACAAAATATTGAGAGAAGTTCCTGTACATGCAAATACGGAAATTGAGGCTATGAATCGATTCCAGCAGGATTTCCCGAATGTAGGCAGATTCGAGTTGGTTCAGTTCTAAGGTCAGTATTAGTTTAATTTAATTTAATTTAATTTAATTTATGCTTTGTAGAAATCCTAATTTGAATTACATGGACAACCTTGGCACACCTGCTAAGGTTGTGCACTATTAACTTTACTTTAATCTCCTTTACCTGATTCCAGTACTTTCTTGCCTTGATTTCTTCACCATATTCCCTTTTAAGGACTGAGAACATAGTTTCAACTAGATTTCTATTATGATAGAATCCTTCATCGAACTCCTGTAATCAGTTTTCAGGTACTCTTTCAACAAAACCAATGTCAATAGCTGATGTTGCGTATATTTACTCTTGGAATACTTACAACTGTATATCTCCAAAGGTGAGTTTCCTGATGCAGCTAAAGCTGCATCGACAAACTTTAAGTACTTGTTACTCTGCCATCAAATCGAATATTTAATGGGAGTTCCAGATCTTTGATCTGGAACAAAATACTAAACATTCCCTTTGTGTTTTCGATAGCAAGCAACACTTTGATTTTTATCCATTTTAAAGAATTACGGACTAAATTAAGTAGGAAATAGGTTTTTTACAGAGCCATCTGTTGAGATCTATAAAACTAGTAGTTGAAATATTAACCACTCACATGAATTCATGGAAGTAGTCAGACAACGCCAACCAAAGAAATAATATACAAAAAGAATCCAAAATATGTAGCAGAGTTATCATAAGAGAATCAATATGATCAAGAGGGATATTGTTCTGGGGAGACTTGATGAACTGCTTCCGGAGTTGAAAAGGAACTATAAGGTAAAGGAAATAGGCCTTTTTGGGTCGGTGGTAAGGAATGACTACAAGACCGGAAGCGATATTGACTTCCTTGTTGAGTTCGAGAAAGGTGCAGATCTTTTTGATCTCGCAGCCCTTGGAATTTTTCTTGAAGACGAGTTCGAGTCAAAGGTGGATATCATCTCGAAACGTGCCGTAAGGGATGAGTTAAAACAAAAAATTTTCTCAGAAGTTATTTATGTACATGCATGAGGTGGTTTTCATGCGCGAGTACAGGTTGTTTTTAGCTGACATTGTTGAAGCGATTGATGAAATTGAAGAGTTCACTTCAGGAATGGACTTCACTGAATTTCAGAACGATAGGAAAACCCAGAAGGCAGTTGTGAAGAATATAGAGATCATCGGTGAAGCCGCTAAAAATGTGCCGGATGAAATTAAAACAAGTTATTCTGACGTTCCATGGAGAGTGATTGCCGGTATGCGGGATCGCTTAGCTCATGGTTATTTCGGAATCGATTATGTGATTGTGTGGGATGTTGTTGGCAATCGTCTGATTGGTTTAAGGGATTCTATCCGGGCAATTCTGGTTGAGATAGATTGAGCAGGCAATTTCTAACATGGAAAAATGAAATGATCCTTCCTTCTATGACTAAGTCATTAAAATATATTTTACTACTTAGAGTCGCCCACAAAATAGTCAAAATAAGTTGAACCTTTTTACAGAATAACGACTAAAAAACATAATTTAATAAATACTATCTAAAGTTTCTAAGCGTGTCTCACTGAACTATCATAAGGTGTTCCAGGCCATGAAGTTTGAAAGGCCTTTCATACTCCAAACAGAAGAGGCTCTCCAAAGCTGACCGAACCCGGGACGGCCCATTCTGGAACTTGTTCTTTAAAGGTCTATTTCGCAAATGTGTCCTGGTTGTTGTTAAATTGCCAGAAAAACCTGTCTGAAAGAACACACAGTTGTACTTTCTGTGGTCTTGTTCTGGGCAGAGTATCACAACGCTGCAGTTAATATACTCAAACTGTGGCTAAGGTCTTTAGTACAAAAAGCTTAGATGCCCTCCACTTCAGTGGAGGGAGTAATCACCCCTGCCAAGTGCAATACACATGATAAAGCCTCTAAGCCATTCGATTCAAGTATCGGAAAACAATGTTGTTGAACTTATCGTGTTGTTCGATGGAACATACATGCCCGCAGTTTTCAATTATTTCTACTCTGGAGTTGCTAAATCTTTTACTATACTTGAGAGTGTCCTTTAAAAAAAGATAGTCCTGGTTACCTGAAACATACAGGATGTCAATGTCATCGCTTATACTTTCCAGCCAGTTCAGACTTTGTTTCGTTTGAGGGATTATGTCGACCCATTTACAGAACTCAACATATCCCAGTTTCTCTGCTTCCTTCACAAATATGCTTCGTGACCTTGAATGGTTCTTTCTCGGCATTATGATGTAAGCAAAGAATCTGTAGAGGAACATGTAATTGATGCATTTTTTAAAAGTGATTGCCAGGGAAAGCAGGAATCTTGTTTTCAGGTTGAACTTTATGATCCCTCCTCCCATGATCATTGAATCCACCTTCTCCGGGTAGAGCACGGCAAACCGCAAACAGATCAGCGAGCTGAAAGAAAAACCAACAAAGTAAGCTTTCTCAATATTATGGTGGTCCAACGTATTGCTTATTATCTCACAGACCTTATCGACATCAAGATACTCATCGTCCATATCCTCGTGCATTTGTGGCACAAGCAGGTTATAGTGCCTGGAAAAGAACTCTACCTGTTTCTTCCAGGTCCTTGCACTGCCTCCAAAACCGTGTACCAACACCAGCCATCTGGAAGTATGACCTACTTGGTGAACTTCACAACTAAACCTTCTTTCTCCTGCCATCGGTTATTCCTTTCTTAAAAGCAAGGTACTTTAAGAACAGGGGGAAGTTCTTCCTGTTATGCTCAGGCATTTTACGGAACAGGTCTTCGGAGATCCTTTCCCACTGCTTTGCACGCTCATAGCTTTTACTTGCAAGTTCCTCTGCGGATTCCGGGTTGGCCATATGGGTCGATCTTGCTCCTGTATTCCTGACCACATCAACTAGCGCCTCCGGATTATCTATTAGAGGACATGGCCTTAACGGATTCTGTGAAAATGGTTGAGCATTTCTGAATGTGGTAAAGAACTTGGACCTGAGAGCTTCAGCAAGCGATACTTCGTATATATTCGAATCGGAATAATGGCAGAAAGCACAGGGTTCAACGTCACCTTTAGCGTTGATGTGGGCAAAACCAACACCCGCACCGATGCAACCAAAAGAAAGATGCCCGTTATTCCAGAAATCTATGATCATATAGTCATGTTCAGTACAATAATCCCGGATCTTCTCCTGCACGTATGCCCTTTGCTCAGGAGTGCATACAAGGGAGGTATCGGCATTGCTTCCCACAGGGATATACTGGAAAAGCCATCCGAACCATGCTCCTCTCTCTCGCATACGATCCAGGAATTCATCGCTGGCTATGGTCTTGTAGTTCCTGGAATGGTAACATGCCGAAAATCCGAAACCTATGTCCCGGGATCTCAGGATATCCATAGCCCTGATAGCTTTATCGTAGACTCCCGGCCCTCTTCTGAAATCTGTTTCCTCTTTTGTTCCCTCGATACTTACGAAGACATTCAGATTTCCCAGTCTTGCCATGTCATCGGCGAGTTCCTCATCGATCAAAGTTGCATTCGTAAATGCTCCAAAGGTCATGCGATCATGCTTTTTGCACAGTTTCAGGATATCATCCTTGCGAAGTAAGGGCTCTCCGCCCGTCATCAGACAATCCATGATCCCCAGCTTTTCAGCCTGATCCAATATATCGTCAAACTTCTCATAGGAGATATTATGACCACTCTCATAGTCCTGTGACCAGCAGCCCTTACATCTCAAATTGCAGTCACTCGTAGGATCCACCAGCAGAACCCTTGGGATGGAACATTTGTTACTGAATCCCTTATATAACTCTTTGAGCGTGATTAAATTGCCCATGGTCAGGTGGGTGGTTATCCCACTTGCTAAAAAGAACTGTTTACTCCTGTAGATGTAAGCCTTGTGATGCGGGAACGGAGGGATCTTCTCCTTGTTCCCATTGATCATCAGATACCTCAAGTGCAAAACCCCAAATCTTATTTTTTGGTCACGGACACCTTTTGAGGGATGACCCCATCAAAGACGAACTCGCCATTGGAATTGGAAGTAAGGCTTGTTATCTCCAGTCCCGGGACGACTGTATAGATTCTGGGGAAATAATCCTCCATGGTGTTCACGCTTTCTTCTTCCAGATATTTGTCGGGAAGCTGGACTGCTCCAAGATAGAAGTTTTCCGGGTCTCCGCTCAGCTGGTTGTTAACAACGCTGACCCTGCCCTTACTGTAGATGTTCAAACTGTCCGGAAGCGGGAGCGGGACATCGTCCGCAACATCTGAATACAGGTCTTCCTTAAGCCGTTTTATGTCAGCCGTGCTAGACCCTTCCATGGTTCCATCAGGCAGGACCTTCACCTGCAGATCATCAAACCACCAGAATCCGGGAGCTATTTCGTTGAGCAGGGCAGTTGACTCAGCTGCCGTCAGAGTGAATTGTTTTTGCTCATAATCCGAGAACTCAAAATTGTAATCGTGAATAGATTTCTTTTCAGCATTCAACTTGTACTCTTCAAGCTCCTCGCCGGTCATGCCTTCGTATTCTATCTGGATTCCGGTCTTTTCTAAAGCATTTACATAATCCTCGTGGGTATACTCGACTCCCAGATCTTTTGGTCCCAAAAGAGAAAAACTTGCATATACCCAAAAAACGCTACCTAAGACCAATATGGCAACTGTCAACAGTACTAACTTTGTGTTTCCTTTTTTCGCATTCATCTTACCACCTGTTTATAATCCTGGTCCAATCATATGATTTCCTAATCAATGTATAGATACTATTAGAGTAAATAGTATAAAAATTAGGATGCCAATCAAATACTCATGCCTCTAGGTACAGAAATATTAACAAAAACAGAAAGTATATCGACTGTGATCACCTTATCTGTCCATCCATTGCCAGAATATCACTTCACAGGGCTACTTTCACACTTGAAGAATGGCTTAGGGGAAGTTAAGAATTCGTTAGTAATGCAATGTTTAAGGTAATTCAATTGTGGCAGGAACAAGATAGAGGAAAATTAGAGAACTACTGGATTAAGTTAGTTAAAGCTCATTCTTTGAGTTGCCCACAAAATAGCCAAATGAGTTGAACCTTTTTACAGAATAACGACTACAAAACGTAATTAAGTCAGCAATATCTAAAATTATTTAGTGGGCCTAACCGGATTCGAACCGGTGACCGCTCGGTTATGAGCCGAGCGCTCTAACCTGGCTAAGCTACAGGCCCATCGAGAAAAGGAAGTTTTGAGCGCCGCAAACAGGGCTCGAACCTGTGACATTCTGGTTAACAGCCAGACACTCTACCAACTGAGTTATTGCGGCTCTTTCGTGGCGCCAACGCGCGAATCCTCTTAATGCACTTATTGCTTTTAAACCTTTTGATTGCCTCTGTTTCAGGAAGGCTTCCGGCCAGATATTGCATCCATCATTATCATGAGTATAATATATGCTCGGAGATATGCTTTCCAGTGGAAGTGCAGGGGTGGACTCGATTTGCATTTTTTGTGTCATCGTTTTTTGTTACATGCATAATTTGTCTGCTGCGTCGCTTTGACCATAATAGATCAGTCATTGATAACATTAATTGATGCTCCGCAGGCGGGGCATTTATTATCTTGCGTAACCGTACAGGCGAGTGTGTCGAATGCCCCTCTTCTTATCAGCATCTCATCACAGCTCGGGCAGAATGTATGCTCTTTCTCGGTTCCCATTACATTTCCAAGATAAACATATTGCATACCCTCTTCCCTGGCAATGTCATATGCCTTTTCCAGTGTTTTGAGAGGTGTTGATGGCACATCCGTCAACTGATAGAAGGGGTGGAAGCGTGTGAAATGAATGGGCGTGTCCGCGCCAATTTTGTCGTGGATCCATTTTACCATATTTCTTATCTCTTCCGGGTCGTCGTTCATTGTCGGTATGATAAGGTTCACGACCTCTATATGCATTCCAAGTTCCTTTGCAAGTATTGTGGACTCCAGCACAGGCGCAAGTTTTGCACTTGCAATTTTTCTGTAGAAGTCCTCGTTGAATGCTTTTATATCAACTCTGTAGGCATCCAGGTAGGGTGCTATTTTTCTGAGAGCTTCGGGTGTAATGTATCCGTTGGTGACGTAAATGGTAGCAAGTCCAGCTTCTTTTGCCAGTTTTGCACAGTCATATGTGTACTCGAACCAGATACTTGGCTCATTATATGTCCAGGCGATAGACCTTGCACCCAGTTCTACTGCTCTGGACACTGCCTGCTCAGGGCTGAGCTCAAAGGCATTTGCCGAATCAATTTCTACCTGGGATATTGTCCAGTTCTGGCAATGCTTACACCTGAAATTACAGCCTATGCTTCCCAGGGAATATACCGGGGACCCTGGATAGAAATGAAATAGCGGCTTTTTTTCCACAGGATCAAGTGCCTCACTTGAAACGACACTGTAATTCAGGGCGTAAAGCGTTCCTTCCCTGTTCTCCCTTACTCTGCAGAATCCCCTCTTTCCCGGTGAGATCCTGCATCTGTGGCTGCATATCCTGCACTGGACCTTATTGTCTTCCAGCTTATCATAAAGCATTACTTCTTTGATCACAATGTGTCCCCGGATTAAAGATTGACCGTATCATATATGGGAATGTTGGAAGACAGTTATTTTATCAGACATCACAAAAAAGCTTCAGAGTTCAAGGTAAGCGAATGTTCAGCTTCCATAAACGTTCAGCCGTACATCAAAGACATCCTTCCGGATATTTGCCTTTATATCCTCGCCCGGAGAGCCGCTAAGTGTAAGTACCACGGCTGTGGAATTCGAATTCAGTGAATATTCTGAAGTCTTAAGTCCTGCGTCGCTGATGAGTTTTTCAAGGAACCTTTCCCATGATACAGGATAGTCTGTATCGATCGTCAGAATCATTTCTGTAAAAAGCTGCTCTCCTGAGTAAAGTGTGGACGAAGAATTATACCGGATATGCAGCTCTTCCATGGAGTTGCTGCTTATACTCCTGACGGGTCCCCTGATTTGTACGGCGTTGATATTCAGGCTTATATTCGAATTATTGTCCGCTCTTCTGATATCAAAGGACGGTGACTGCTTCATCAGGGAATATTCCCCCTGTGCGAGGATAAGTGCTCCGTTTTCGTACTCGTACTCCTGGTCAACAAAGTAACTGTTGTCTGAGCGATAGCTGACAGATCCCAAGTTTTCCAGGAAATCCCCGCTGCTATAGTTAAGAGTGGAATCACTGGCTGATGTCCGCATGCTGATGTCATTTATTCCGACACCCAGTACACCACCGGACTTATCCGGACTAACTACCGGTATGCTGCCACCTCCGGCTCTAATGGGTACATTGATAGCTACCGGGGATGAGGACTGATCATCAGCAGTTGCAGACAGTATGTCAATATGTGATTTCAGGTTTGACATATCAAACAAAACCTCATCCATATGTGCCTGCTCTGCTCCGGTCTTCCATTCGGGAATATAGCTTACATTTACAACTGTTATGACCGACACGATTATTCCGAGAAGCAGCACAGCAGCTACAACAGAGGAGACCGCTGATTCCGATTCCTTGAATGTATATTGTGCTACCTTCATAATACTCCTCAGATGAACATTGTAAAGATAATATATGCGATCGACATCATCAGCAATGAGTGTTTGAGTCCTGAATAGACTTTTCCGCTTCCCATCTTCCCTGCAACTATGCCTGAGCAGAATCCCTGTATCATTGCAGCATGGAAGAAAAGCATGGTATAGGCTTCAAGATCGAACTCTGATATCAGTGGCATGCCTGCCTGTATATCGTTAGTACCCGAGGGCATCGCAGGCAGGAAATAGGCCGCAAGGATGTATACTATGAAGAGGAATACCATGAATGCAATGTAGATGATAAAAACATACACGAACATCTCGGCATTGCGTTCCTTCTTGAGCTGTTTCTGGACGTCTGCATCATGGGCTGCTATGGTCAGGACGCTCTTGATATCGCTTGTAGCCTCGTTAGCCTTGATGATAAGGGTGATTATACGTCTTGTCATATCCGTCCTGATGCGGTACTCGAATTTCTTAAGGGCATCATCGATTTTTGTACCCCAGGACAGATCGTTAACAAGTCTTTTGACCTCAGCATGTAGCACACCTATTTTCAGTTTTGTGCTCATCTCGATCGCATCAACAAGCATTATACCTGCCTCGTTTATGCTGGCAAGGTTCTTCAGGAATTCAGGGATATGGGATTCTATCTGTTTTACCCGGTGATTCCTGATTTCGTCAAAGATCACAAATGGTACAAAAAGTATAAGCAATGCCATGAACACATGATCATCTATAACTGCAAGTTTTGCTGTGTTTATGGTCTTAAAAGCTGTAAGATTGAAACTGTTAATGTAATCCTGTACTGTAAACAACAGATACAACAGGGCGAGTGGCAGACTTATGGCAAACACATAAGAAGGCCTGCTTTTCAGGAAATGGAATGGATGGAAGACTGTATTACGTACTTTGATGAAGTTCTCATAAAAGCGCATCTTTTTACGTAGCTCATCCTCGTTTTCCGGCCCGGCTCTGATCCTGACATGTGAGAATACATCAAGCTTCTTTTCACGCACATAGATGTTCTGAAAGTTTGCATTCTCCCCTGTTATCGAACTTAGCAACAGTACGAAAATAACGGTACTGATAGGGATCACGATGTAGATGATGAAATTAAGTATGGCTATGGATCCGGAGTTTACCAGTCCGAGTACTACAAGTATGGTAATAAGGAAAAGCGGACCGGCAACAAAGGCTGATATATATACCTCGGCAAGTACTCCGAGGGTTTCGAAGAATATCTTCTGCTCTTTTGTTGCGGTAAGCCGGTACTGATCGTTCTTTGCCTTGAGATATGCAGTTATATCCCCTCCGCTGGCCACAATGGATTCCAGGCCCTCGATAAAGTCCTTGAACTTCTGAGAGGGTGTCCTGATAGTGGCCTTCTCAAGAGCCGTCAGCAGGTCGGTCCCGTAGCAATCCATATCCTTGACTATATAGCCTATCTCCTCCGCAGCAGCACCATATATGTGGTAGTTTTCAGTGATCGAGCGCATGATGTCCAGAAGATTCAGACCTCCACCTCTGCTCAGAGCGTACAGGTAGGCTGTTGTATGGGGGAGGGACTGGTTGATAAGCGAACTCCTGACATTTGCCTGTACCTGTGGAATTGACATGAAAATATAGTATGTGAGCGATGTAGCGACCACCAGGAATGTAATGGAAAGAAGTAAAGCAAAAATATTTGCAAAATTGGAACTGATCCATGCGGGAACGATCCATGTACCAATATTGTACAATGCAATGTCCCTGAAGAAATAAAGCCCGATGAAAATTCCGACAAGTGCTGCAAGGATGCCCGTAATTGCTGATACAAGACACGCCTGGGATATGTATTGCTCCACAAGCATGCCCATATTGGCCTTTCTGAGGATTATGCGTGTACTCTCTAAATCATCGATACGCTCTCTGATATATTCTCCGAAGATCCGATGTGCAACATAATCAAATCCGTTCACGTATACACCTTCAGAATTCCTGTGATATTATCTCCTCAAGGTTATCGTCGTCTATTGCCTTCAGAACCATTTCAGGGTTGGCGGTATATGCCTGGACCACAAGGGATATGCTGACATAGTCTCTCATTTCCTTCTTGCGCATATATTCAAGTATGCGCTCTCTTGTTTCCAGCTCTGAGATCAGTTTCTCCCGGTTCCATCCACGTGCCTGCATTATTTTATTTATGGCATAGGAATCCCCGCTGCGTTTGAAAGTGTCAGTTGCAGGATCCCAGCGGTATAGTTCATTGATGCGGATATAGCCGGTCTTTGCGTCTATTCCTGTGAGTTCCACGATACTCTGCGTACGCCTCACGCGCCTGTCATTGACAAAGGTCTGTGTCTGTATGCTCAGGATATCCAGCGACTGCAGCATCACATGGGGTACGTTCAGTGGTGGGCTGTCCAGCCTGTTTACAACGGTCTGCACATCGCCGGCATGCATGGTGGAATATGTTGCATGTCCCGTGGATATTGCCTGGAAAAGTGTAAGTGCCTCCTCACCACGAATCTCACCCACAAGGATGTACTCAGGACGCTGCCTGAGTGCTGAGCGCAGCAGGTCGTACATGTTGACTTCCCCTGTATTTCCGGAGCTGAGTGATTTTCTCGTGATACCCGCGATCCAGTTGTCGTGATGCAGGGTCAGCTCGCGTGTATCCTCGATTGATACTACCTTTGAAAGAGGGGGTATGAAAAGAGATACCGCATTGAGCATGGAGGTCTTACCAGATGCGGTTCCTCCTGCAAAGATGGCGCAATTGCCGTTTTCTATGGCAAGCCAGAAATAGGCGATCATTTCTACGCTGCATGTGTTAAAATCGATAAGGTCGATGGCGGTGATGGGGTCTCCCCGGAACTTGCGGATGGTAAAGGAGCTCCCCCTTGTGGTAACCTCCTTGCCAAGGGTTGCCTGAAGCCTAGAACCATCCGGAAGTGTTGCATCCACCATGGGATCGCTTATTGAGATGTGTTTGCCGCTTTTCTGGCAGAGCTTGATCACCAGGGAGTTGAGTTCCTCCTCGCCAAAGGAGATATTTGTTTTGATATTTCGATATTTATTATGATACAGGAAAACCGGGATGTCGACTCCGTCACATGATATGTCCTCGATATCCGGGTCAAGCATCAGTGAGTGCAGCCTGTCGCTGCCAAGAAAGTTACGTTTAAGATAATATAATATCCTGTAGATGGAACTATACTCAAGGTTGGCGTGATACCTGCTGAGAAGTGTGAGTGTCTGCTCTACCAATACTTCTTCCTTGTCCTTTTTAGAGCCGATTCCTCCAAGACTTAGAATGTCCCTCAGGTCATCATATATTCTTTCAAGTATGTCCCTTTCATAAAGAGTGAGTTCAGGTTCAACCACAAAATAATGGAATACACTTCTCTTTTCAAGAACGGTCACAAAAGAATAGGGCTCATTGACCCAGTACCTCTCGATTTCCTCATAACCCTGAGGTATTTCGAACTCAACAAGAGGTCCGTGCAGTTGAGGGTCATAAGCAGGAAGTTCGGTTCTCTTCTTTCCGAGAGTGGATATCTGCTCCCACAGATATCGATGCAATGATTTGATAGGCTTTGTTTCTTCTGTTCTGGTTTCCCGGATATCGTGATTTTCTGTCTCTGGTAGTGCCAATTCTGATCCGGATTTGTCTGACTCCTGACTCATTGAAGATTATTATATATGAGAATATATAAAAACTCTTTGTTTTTTAACTAATTATAGTTTCCTCACAGAACTATATCGTCATAAGAAAAAGCAGAAATAATTATATTCTATTGTTTATTATATAATTGCTCATCTCGCTGAAAGATTAAATCAAAACAAAATAGCGGTTCACATATGTCTGAAAGATGTCATTTCATAAAACCTCCAAAAACAGGTAGTAATGAGTCAAAACAGCAAAAAATGCTGGATGTGGCTTTTGAAAATGCCCCCACGATCATGTTGTTAGTTGATTCGGAATGTCGGGTAGAGCGGATCAACAGGATCGGGATTGAATCCATTGGCAAGGATCCTGAAAGAATTCTCGGGATGATGGCAGGTGATATCTTCTCATGTGTTCATGCAGCCGAAGACGATGGATGTGGCACGACCTCCAGCTGTGCCTCCTGTCCTGTCCGTACTACCATTACCAATACTGTTAGCACGGGCTCTGATCATTATAAGGCTGAAGGGGCCATTGAGGTCTTCACCAGGAACAATATTGTTTCGAACAGGGATTTCATAATCTCTACCGTATACGTGGATTTTCAGAATGAGAAAAAAGTTATCGTTTATCTGGATGACATCACTGAACGGAAAGAGGCTGAAAGGGCTACAATAGATGCGATGCTTCTCGCTGAGGAAGCAAACAGGGTCAAGAGTGAGTTCCTTGCAAACATGAGCCACGAACTCCGCACTCCCCTAAACTCTGTGAACGGTTATTCGGAAGTATTGCTTGAGGAAACAACTGATATACTTGATGACCGGCACAGAAAATTCCTGGAGAATATATCCCTCAGTGGTACCCGTCTATTGAAATTGATAAATGATATTCTTGACGTCTCAAATATAGAATCAGGAGAGATCGAAGTTAATTACGGGGAGGTTGACGTCAATGAAGTGTTCGAGAGCGTTTTGGATGACATTTCCTCTCTTGCAAAGAAAAAAGATATTGAGCTTAATGTCTCCATTGTTCCTGAAACGTTTTCACTGTATGCTGATAGTTTTCTCTTGAGACAGATATTGCTGAACCTTTCCAGCAATGCTATAAAATTCACTCCCGATGGTGGCAATGTTGCACTGAAAGCACATTTAAGGGATAATATGGCCGAATTCTCTGTTATTGATACGGGTATAGGTATCTCGGCTGATGATATGGATAAGTTGTTCATTCCTTTCCATCAGATAGACTCCAAACTTTCAAGAAAATATGCCGGTACAGGTCTTGGTTTATCACTTGTGAAAAGGTTTGTTGAAATGCAGGACGGCGAGATATCAGTTGAGAGTGAACCCGGTAAAGGCAGCAAGTTCATGTTCAGGCTTCCCGTGAATTCGAGTAATACTACCCCTAATAAACACATTTTACAGTCAGAAAGGATTTAAAGTAAAGTCCGGTTCTCAGAGCGTGGGAATAGCTTCTCCAAAATGGTCTTCGTACCTTTTCTCCATCTCATCCCAGGTTGGCAGGTCGGTCTGACAACCAATGCTCTGTACCGCAAAGGACGCTACAGTTGCACCTGTTTTACCACAGATCTCGAGAGGATAATTGCGCGTATATGCTAACAGGAAGCCTGCCCTGTAAGCATCGCCTGCTCCGGTGGGGTCCACTGCATTTACGGACACTACCGGAATAGAGATACTCTCCCCGCCGTGGTGGATAATACTGCCTTTTGCATCGTATGTGACTATGACTGTCTCGATCATTTCGAGTATGTCATCAAAACATTTCCCGGTCATGTCGCAGACGCGCTCTATCTCATGCTTGTTCGTGAAAAGTATGTTTGTGTTCTCAAGTATGCTCTCAAGATTCTCTCTGGAATAGGTCACAAGATCCTGTCCGGGGTCAAATGAGACAAAACCTGCTTTTTTTGCTATCCTTGCATTAAAGGTTGAATCCGATGTAGCTAGATGTGCAAAATCTACTGCCGGAGGATCGAGTTCCTGGAGGTGCTTTGAGGCACCCCAGTCGAAATATGTACTCTGGTGGTGTTCCCTGTCAGTAAATACAAATGCTCTGGTGCTCTTCTCCTCTTCGAATCTGTAGAGCAGCGAGAGGTCGACTCCCTGGTCTTCCAGTTCGGCTTCGTATCCAGAGGAAGCAAAGTCTCCTCCGACTGCTGCAATTAGCTGGCAGTTGCCGGCAAGTCTGGCGATTCCCATGGCTATATTCGCAGCTCCTCCGCCATAGTATTCATGATACTCGATGATTGGCTGCGACTCGTTGTGCACAGCTATGTTCTCAACATCAAAAAGAAGATCAATGGCAGCGTGTCCGACGACCGAGATAACTCTGTCCATGTGAATCACTTTAAGCTTGTTTCGCTTTAAATCGATTCCTCATCGAATGGCTGTACATCCACTACATCCAGGGGTACATCCCTGAGTGCTCTTCCGATAACGGATTTTGCTATCCTTGCGGCATGCTCATCACTTTCAGCATCAAATACCTTCATTTCAAGGACCAGTCCTACAATGGCTGTATTTGCTGCAAGGAACACGCTTGAGAAGGGGGCACTGCAGGAAGGACAGAAAGTGGTTCCGATATCCACTTCAACGTAATCGAGCTTAGGGTTCAGGCGCTTTCCTGCCTCCGAAATAGCAACACCAATGGCATCATCGGCTGTTTTTACATCTCTTACCAACCAGGCGGCTTCAAGTATAACATGATAATTGGGCATCTCTCTAACTCCGAAATACTTTCTTCTTACAATTACCTATGTAATATTAACTGTATTATAGGTAAATGATAAGCTTTGAATTAAACGAATTGACAAAAGGATTCAACGGTACATAAATTGTTTGCCCTGATGAACCCCGAAGACAGGCAAATTAGCGTATCTTACTACATTGAGCTATTATACTGAATACTTCTGGGATTCAGAGGGTACCTTCTGAATTTGAAACATATTCGTCCCTTGCCTCGACCATAGCCAGAAGATTCTCCAATGGCGTCTCAGGTGCCAGACCGCATCCGGGAGCAAGTATATCGATATTTGTATCCAGACACCTAAAGGCTTCTTTTCTTACATCTTCCGGTGTCTTTCGATAAAGTGTGTCCGCGGTCGAAATATTTCCGATAACCGCCGTATTGTTCCTGTGTGCAAGATCGATCACATATTTGAGATCCTTCACATTTTCTTCGACACTTATAGCACTAAAACCACATTCAAGCATGTCCGGTATAATACTATCCGTTTCCCCGCATACATGGAGGATACTATGGCCTTTTATACTCTTATTAAATCTGATCAGTGCAGGTTTTACAATTTGCCTGAATGCGTCAGGTCCCATCATCTCGGGAGAGGACAGAGCATCCGCGACCACAACCGCATCTGCACTTGAACGAAGATAAGCGTTGGCAGAAATTATACAGGCATCGATGCATTTTTCGATTATATCCTTTGCAATTTCAGGTTTCTTGATAGTTGATTTTAAGAAAGATCTGATCCCCCAGAGATAAGACGCAAGATCAGCAGGACCTTCAATACCTGCAACTAAAGGCACCTGTAATCCGGGATCCTTTTTAAGAAGGGAAATTGCTTCCATCACAACAGGTATTCTTCCCCTCTCCAGCAGATCACCGGGTATTTCAACATCCTCAGGATTATCTTCAAATGGGTGGGTTATTACCGATGGCGTTCTTGCCTTTGTGCCGAAATCGATCTGGCAGCCAAGTGCCTCTCCGATCACTGTCACATCAAATGGGATACGTATGAGCTCAAACTTTGCATCCGTGTGTAAAGAAGATGCAAGTTTTGCCATTTTTTCCGGATCCCTGTCAGCTTCTGGTCTGCTTGCTCCGGAAACATCCATCAGGTCAATTGTTGCTGATGTGGTGGCCGTACCCACAAGAGGAGTGCCTGTTTTTTTTCCATCAAGTATGTCCTGAAATTTGTTATAGATATCCGATTTTGATTCGCTAATGTAATACCATCCTTTTAATAATCTTTATTTGGTGTATTTGAAGACTAATTCTTAAAATGATTCTTATATTAAAAAAGAAAATCGGTTATAGGAAATCTATACTGATACTTCCTGTTTCCTTGGCAAGGGTATCCGACATAAAATCTGCCTCTATGCAACAAACGTGCATCACTGCGCAGGGTACAAGGCATGTGGGGGTACATCTTGCCTCTTTGGCCTTTTCCATCACAAGATTATCTTTTATATCAAATAGATCCATCATGTCGACTTCCAGATGAGACATTTTCTTGATTTTCTCACATGGTGTATCAATGTCAACAATTATCTTTTTACCATCTCTTTTTCCCCTGACTATATGTGTGAATCCACATATCCTGGAATTTACTCTTACTTCTGTCATCGAATCCTCCCGTAGTTTATGTCGAAAGACCTGAAATGTCATTCTTCCGCAATCGTTATTTCCTTGTAGTCAATTGCATGCACCGGACACACACTCACACATCTTTTGCACGCCGTCCCCAGACATTTCAGAGTATTGTACTCTGCAGTGAAATTTCCGTCTGATTTTATGAATATTGCTTTCTCAGGACATTCTTTTTCGCATTTATGGCACATTATGCACCCAACTGCCATCTCCTCAAGAGTTTCCCCTATGTCCTCTATCACTTCAACTCTGCCTGAACCGGTCTCACTGATATCTTTACTGACCCTTTTCTCAATAATCGGATATTCGATGGGTGCTGGCAGTTCAGGCAATTTCGACATCTTCAAAAGTTTCCGGTACATCTCCATGGACATACCCTCTGTCCAGTATCCCAGTTCACAGGCGTAGAACCTTTTGAAGGTTTCACTGGTTGCCATCATAAGATGATCTGCCTTTATATGTCCTGCTAATTCGATCAGCACGTCAAGCTTCACATTTTCAGTGACTATGTCCCTTGCAAGAGCCAGGGATGTGTTCCCGAATTGCACTGTTCTCTTTGTAAAATCCGGACATGAGCCAATTTTCCTTGCTTTCACAGGATCCACATAGGTTCCGGAAGCACCGCTCATATACATGCTTTCAAGGTCTTCATAGGCGATCCCGGATTCATGTATCAGGGTCAGTTGTGCAGCCCTTATGGCACCTATGGCCTTGCCAGCTTCTTTTATATCTTCTTCCGATACCTCTATTCCCTCACCCAGTTCGATCTTTCCGTATTTTAGCTTGGGTGGGGTGATTACGATCCCTGTTTCCATGGCAAGGGACAATATGGAAATGAGACCGGTTCCTGTAATACCATCAGGCACTATATCCGATTTTTCATGAATAGTTCCGGTTATCGGATCTACAAGATGACCTTTTACAGTTTCCATGTTCTCGTCAAGTACGGTTATTCTCCAGAAACCATCTTCCGGATTGACATCCGTGATGGCCCCGGGACCGGCAAGCATACCACAATCTATTCCCTGTCCCTCTATAGCCGGTCCGGCAGCAGCGCTTCCTGTGATTATCCTGCTGCCTATCTTTATAGCCATCTCAGCATTCGTTCCGTAGTCTGTTACAAGAGTTGGTTCTTCCTGTTCAAGAAAATCCGTCTCCACCATCATGGCAAGTGCATCGGCACCGATCTCATGCTCGATGGCAGGCGGAATGATTATCACACAATTATCAAGGTTTAAAGTTCCCTGAAATATATCCGTAGCCTTGAACATCCGGGCATCTCGTTTTATTTCCTCTATGCCCAGTCTCTTTTGCATGTTTCTCCCTGCATAGGCCAGATCACGTATTTCCGAATTCTGGAAAAGTGAGAGTTGTATAGGGTTACCACAGACCGCCATCTTTGATATCTGCAATGTATCTATATTAAAACCTTCTATCATTTTTCCGACGGCATCTATGATGATCCTGTGTGCCACATCTTCCCCGATGGATATGGCAAAGTCAAGATGGTCGGTTACGTTTCCTCCAGGCAACGGATGTTTCATTGTCATTGAAGTCTTAACGACTTTCTTTGTTTTCAGATCGATCAATTGAGCCCTAAAGCCGCTGGTTCCCACATCTAATGCAATTGCGTACATTTTAATCCCCCTATTTTAAACAAGATTTCATAGATTCCCAGAGAATTTTCATCTCTTCCTGAGGTGTATCCAATGGAATTTCACACCCGGTGGCTAGTATAAATCCTTTCTCAGGAGCTGCATCCATGCAGCGCTTAACTTCGGCATCGATTTTGTCGCTTCTTCCTGAAGTGAATGCATAAGGATTGATATTTCCCATCAGGCATATGCCGGAATCACTGAAATCTTTGAAATCCCTGAAACAATATCTTTCACTGCAACCAATGTGTTTATGATTGTGAATCTTCAGACAATCAACCCCATATTTTTCTCCGAGTGCTTCTACATCTCCAAAGAAGAAATTCAAAGCATCGGGTTCAAGAGCCTTTTCAAGTTCAAAGAATGCATGGTTTGCACAGTTATGTGAAATTACGTAAGCACCCCTGCCCTGTACATGTGAATATAATTTTTTAGAGTACTTAAACCCGAATTCCTTTGCCATTTCCAGACTGAAAAGATCCGAAGTGCTGCCACCGTTCTCGATAAATGCACCGTCTGCTCCTGCATCAAGCATCATATCTGCAAAGGTTATGCAACTATCCGTAAGGACATCAAGCAGTGCATGGAAATTATCGGGATCTTTCATCATTTCAATGAACATCTTGCTTCCATCCATTAGCTGGGAAGCGATCATGAAAGGAGGAAGGAGTGAACAGGTAATAAAAGCCTCATCTCCAAGCTGCTTTTTGAGCAAGCCGATGGATTCTACAATGGTCTTTACCCTTTCCGAGCGTTCTATGTCAATGGGATCGATATTCTCATATTCTTTTGCAGACTTTAGAGGAAATTCTGCTATGGTGGGATAGCCTTCTTTTTTGATGTTTATTTTTGCGCCTAAGGCTTCCGCTTCCACAAGCAAACATCCCCATGGAGACATTACATTGTCATGATGATACATTTCCCGTGCCAGGATTTGTGCTCTTGCAATTCCCTCTGCGGAGTAGTAAACATCCTTCATGTTTGCATTCATCCGCTCAAGTACCGCATTACCGGCTCCAAACCACAAATACCCAAGTGGTGCTCTGTCCACTTCTTTTAATTCAAGGGCGTTGATAAAACGCTCCTTTGAAGTCATTTCTTCAGCCACTTATACTCCCCCGGGACTTTTACTTTTTAAGTACGATCTCATCAATTCTCAGCATATTGCTTACAGCCTCGGTTCCCGCGATAAGAGCCATCTGTTTAATGCTTGATGAATCATATACAGGAGGGTTGTTTGCAACGACCTCTCGTGTAAGGTCGATCCTGCAGTCAATTCCCTTGCTATAGTAATTGAGCATGTGTGCTATTGCGTCAACCTCATTGAGACCTACATTCCTTGCCAGCGTTCTTGGTATCTCTTCAAGGGCATTCGCATATTCGATCACTGCAAGCTGCTCTTTGCCTTCGACAGTGGAAGAATACTTCCTGAGCATTTGTGAGAGCACAAATTCAATATCTCCTCCTCCTTTGACTACAAGAGGATTCTTCAATATGAATGCCGCATTATTAATGGCATCATCCACTGCTTCCTCAAGTTTTTCCAGGCCATATCTGAAGGGTTCCCATATCAGGATCGTGGATATCGGCTGTTCGTTTACAGAGAGGAAAAAGAAATGCTCATCGTTTCTTTTTTCAACTTTCACCTCATCGGCAAAACCCAGATCCTGGGGCAGTATATCATCCTTGATGGAAATGATGTTTGCACCTGTTGCTTTTGCGATCATCTCCATATCCCTGATCTTCAGTTTATCGAAAAGCAGAATACCATGCTTTGCCAGGGCTTCCTCTACATATTCGTCCACTTTTCCTTCACACAGAACAACGTTAGCTCCGGAACCAATTATTTTCTGTGAGTGGGCTTTCAAAGCCTTCATTTGGCCGTCCAGCAGAAGTGTGGAATTGTCAAAACCATCGAATCTTATATTATGCTGGGAATTTATGATCTTACTTTCAAATCTGACATTCCCGTTGATCATAAGGACATCCGCATTTTCTAAATAATGCGGCATGTCATCTCTTGAAGGTGTTTCATCAAGAATTATACCTGAAATGGATTCAATAGATGGCCCACCTACTTTTTTTATGACTTTGACATAATCATTCAGATCTATGCGGTTATTAGCCTGTATGTCTCCGAGTTTTGAAAGTGTTCTTAGAACGATGTCTGCTATCAACCGGGCCTGATGAGTTTCGACACCTTTACTCAGGCTGGCATTCTCTATAACAGAATGCAGATCGCTGTCAGAAACTATCCGGCTAGTCTCATAATCCATGATCTCATACGCTTTACTCAGAGCAAGCTGATATCCTTTTATTATGGTTGTCGGATGCAGTCCGTACTCCACAAGTTTGGCAGCATTCTCGATAAGCGAGGCAGCAAGGATGACCGCGGTCTTCGTACCATCGCCGCATACCCTGTCCATTGACATGGCAAGCTCTTTGAGGGACGTGACCACTGGATGCAGGACATCTATCTGTTCAATAATTGTTTTCCCGTCACTTGTCAGATAAATATCGTCTGTGGGGCTGATTATCAGCTTACTCAATCCACAGGGTCCGAAAGATGATGTAAAGAGTTCTTTGATGTCCTGGGAAGCCTGTAACATCTGGTATATCAGTTCATCCTCTTCAACATCTTCCCTGATTCCGATACGATTGCGTACACTTTGCTTCAGAGCATCCATATTGTCCAAAGCATGCGTGTTTTGTATCTGTTCAATAGATGTGCTCATATTATTCTCCTTGGAGAACCGACAGCTACTCCTACTATTTTAGTCTCCAGAGGTACCGTTCCGATACTTCCGATATCATTACATTCAAGATCAAAACTTACATTGTCCATACTCAATCCGTAGCCTGCCATGTATTCTGAAACTGTGCTGTTGACAAGGGAATTTGCCGTGTCAAGAGCCTCCTGATAGTCATCGAACGTGTATCTTCCTTTTTCCGAGAATAGCAGATACTGTGAGCTTCCGGGTGCTGTGGGTCTGATCAAAGCCTCTCCCCTGTAGACCACGTTACCGACAAGAGCACCTACAGCATTACCTACTTCATGGAATTCAGGGATCCTTATATCCGCATCAATGAAATGTTTCATGTCTTTCATATACGGTGTTACAGGTGCACCAACCAGTACCACCGGACTTTTAATCATGAATTTCATGAGTTCTGTGCCATTCAATATTTTTTCCAGATCGGTTTTTTTCACGGTATTCGCACAGTGTGCAATCAGATTAAGCACAATTTCCTTGGCCACGTCCTCCCTGAGTTTTTCACAGAGATCGAAGGGCTCCATGGATGTATAATCTGAAAGTATTGTGGCTCCCAGCATCGATGCATTGGAATCCCATCTGGTATAGTCACCGGTCACATGCAGGACGTCTGTCGGGGTGAAACCTACCTGTTTGATATATCTTTTCTGTATGAGCCTTCTCAGTATATCTTCGAACATCAGTGGATGCTTGTTTGTCCTTGAGGCAATATCCGATATGGAAGAAGGCTCTTCATTTATGGCATCGAATATTTCTATCTCTTCTCCCTCAAGTTCAGAGGCATAAAGACAATGGGATTTTACTCCATTGCACATGAAGAACGTTGTTGGCTGAAGGATGTCATTCATTATGCGCCTTGAGATCTTTTCAGCGTTCTGTAATTTGTTTATAAGGGACGGGAATTCGGAAGCGCAAAGGCACAGGGGTATGACCCTGTTAGGCCCCATATTTGTTTTCTCATGAATCCATACATGACTGTCTCCTCCAATGGCAGAGGTATTCATTTTGATAGCCTTGACCTTTGTATCCCAGCCTCCAACTACGGCACCTGAACTACTGACAACAGGCATGCTATTGCGGATCATTGAAATGTCCGTACTCGTACCTCCCACATCTATGGTCAGGCACTCTTTTAGATCCGTTAGATGTGCAGCGCCAAGGAGACTTGCAGCAGGTCCGGAGAAAATGGATTCCACAGGTTTTTTCAGTGCTTCTTCTATCCTGACCAGCGAGCCGTCACATTTCATCATCATCAGGACAGAATCAATCTTCTTATCCTCCATTACAGACCTTACTGATCTGATGAACTGGTCGATTACCGGGATCAGCTGAGCATTGAGAAGTGCGGTCAAAGCCCTTTCATATGCTCCGAGATCCATGGAAAGTTCGTGTCCGCAGACAACAGGGAGATCTGTCAGATCCTGGATGATCTCTTTTATCCTCAGTTCATGTTCAGGATTGCGCACTCCAAAATACGATGATACGGCAAAGGATGAGACCTTATGTTTGTTCATTGTGACAAATTTTTCCACTTCATCCAGGTTGCCCAGAGTTTCAACTTCGTTTCCGTCTGCATCATGTCCGCCTTTTATGGAAAGGATATGATCGGTGGGAATTTTCCGTGATATATTATAACCAATAAGTATGAGACCTGCCGGATATCCTCTGCCTTCCAGTGTGGTGTTGGTGGCTAGTGTGGTAGATACTGAAGTGAATCTCACATTTGCAAGATATTCGGCTTTAAGGCCGTCAATTGAATTTATTATGCCCTTTATTAGATCAGGGTAAGTAGTAAGCGATTTGTTTGAATCTATTATTGATCCGTCTTCAAGATTCATAATTACAGAATCTGTATATGTACCGCCAGTGTCTATGCCAAGTCCAAAGTTCATTATTATCACCTTCTTTTATGTGGAGGCAGAGTGGCTTACCACCCTGTGTATATTGTGGAGCAGAGCGGTTTGCCACACTGTGGATATAGACCTCATAAAGTGATTTTTCAAACCACTATGAGTAAAAAGGAAAAGCAGGGGGAAGTGATAGTTCCTGCTTATCCGAATATCTTTTTCTGAAGCTCGGGACCTAGCTCTTTAACTACATCTACCGAAGCCTTCACGGTCGTAAGAGGACCTCCTGGTGGAATCTCACAACCAGATGACATGACATACTTGGACTGCATTCCGTTCTCCTTGAGTACAGGAAGCACGCCTTCAAGCAACTCTTTTGTGTCATCCTTTACTTTCTGAACACCTGCAGGTGTGTTGTCCATGAACTCTACCGGGTTGACCTCTCCCATCATACAACATTCCTGTCCATACTTTGGAATAAGGTCTGCATAGTTCTGTGAGCCCTTACTCCTGAGTTTTGGATAGTATGCGTAACTGTATAGCTGAGTTCCGAATTTGCTGATCTGTGTGTCAAAGTGTACTGCATCCGCACAATTGTGTATAATGTATGGCTGGTCGTATTGCTTGAAGATCGGCAGGTGCTGGTCGTATACGAACTTACCGTCGAACTTCCAGTAGTCCTCCTCGCTCATGATCACATTGTTGGACCAGAGGTTATCGATACACAGTGCGTTACAGGCATTTTCTTCAAAGAACAGTTCGGATACCTGACAGATGTAATCCGTACATTTCTGGACTGCTTCAAGTACCACATCAGGATGTGTCTTCATGTCCATAAGAACACGGTCTGCACCCATAAGCTGGGTAAGGGTAAGAAGTGGTCCTTCATGGAATCCGACAAATGGTGTGTTGAGTTCCTTGTTAAGTTTCTCAGTTGCCGCCTTGGAAGCCATTACAAGCTCATAGGCACGGGTACCCTCCTTGACCTCAGGGACTTCTATACTCTCATAATCCTCAAGGTGTCCTTCGGATGAAGGTGTGTCATCTTCAGGGTACTTGATCTTACATCCGAAATCAGATGATGTTGCAGAAAGGTCAATGAGTCCTACGAACATGTCAGTGTCAAGGTATTTGGATCCCAGGTAAGCACTTTCAACAAAAGCATTAATGTCAGTAGCATATTCTTTGTAGCTGACATCAGCGAATTTCCTCAAAACTCCGCAGGCAAGCGGATATACCGGCAATCTGTCGACCTTTTTGTCACCCATTGCTGCCAGCGTCCTGTCCATATGGGTCATTTCCTCTTTTGTCTTGACGCCAACGCTCTCAAAGTCTGCAATGATCTGCTTCGCAGTTTCCAGACCGATATCTGTCTTTCCTTTAACCTTCTTTTTAGACAGTATCTCTCTGTATTTGACCTTACCAAGTGATATCTTCTCCTCGCTCCATCTCTCATCAGCAGGAGCAAGTTTACGCACCTCATTATTTGCCCATTCCGTAGCTGACATGGAATCCGGATGTGTAGAGTCCGCACCGATCTGTTCCGCGAATTCAGGTGAAACAGGTGCTCCTCCTATCATGACTATAAGGGAATCTCTGATACCTTCCTCCTGCATCATCTCGATTACCTTCTCCATGTTGGTCATGGTAGTGGTCATCAAGGCACTCATGGAAATCAGGTCTGCCTTCTTCTCCTTTGCCACCTCTACGAACTTCTCGACAGGCACATCGTGGCCCAGATCTACCATATCAAAGCCGGATGCAGACATCATTGTCTTGACCAGATTCTTTCCTATGTCGTGCACATCTCCTTCGATTGTTCCGATCACACCTACGGCACGCTTTCCGGCACCTTCTTCAAGTTTCATATGAGGTGTCAGTATGTCCATACCGGCATACATGGCACTGGATGCGATGAGCAGGTGTGGCACAAAGGCTTCACCTTTTTCGTAATTGTCACTTACAATGATCATTCCTTTTGCGAGTCCGTCAACTATGGCCTCGTAAGGATCCACACCTTCATCAAGGGCTTTTTGTGCAAGTTCTTCTGCTAAATCGTCGTCACCTTCGACAACAGATTCCGCTAATTGGTTCAAAATTGATGTTTTCATACTATCCTCCAAAGTATTATGCTTTATTTTAAACAGTGAACCTCCATTTTTCACTGTCAACAAGGAGGAGTATTTCACTTGAGGTATATAGCATAACCTCCGGTTATTTATTAACGGTGTTAATATTATGAACCGGGTTTCTTTTTGAGCAGAACCGCAATCTTATGAATGAACGCCTTTTAATTAACGCTGTTAACCAAAGGAAAGATCTCCAACAAGATTAATGGCTTTAATCAAATTAATGGCTTTAATCTGATGAACGCGAAAATGAACACAGTAAAATAAGATACTTTGAGGTCAAAAAAATGAAATTATATCTGAAGTGAAAACATCTCTGATATGATAGCCGGATTTCAGATATCTGTTACTTCTTGTGATGTGTTCCTGTAAAAGCGGTACATGTCCTCTCCCCACTTCAATGCGCCCGTTTCAAAACTCATCATGGCATGATTGTGGAACATTCCGTTCTTATAGAACAGGGTCAATGAAAGGAATCTGTCTGTTAACACACCGGACGCAAAACCGATATCGTCTTTGCATACAAACAGTTCGGTATTTTCCATTCCGATGTAATCCTTTAATTGTTCAGAATACTCCGTTTCAAATCTTTCAAATACAGGCTCTGTAATTATGAGTGATATTCGGACGCCCTTTCTGGCAAGTTCAATGTACTTATAAGGGTAAGCCGGACTGAAAGAAGAAGAGATTTCTTTTATGTATTCTGACTTTACAAGATTGTCAGTTAGCTTTTTAGGGAGTTCATACATACGGTTAAGTTCCGGCTCAACGAGTTCACAGACCCCCAGTTCTTCTATTCTTTCAAGAAGATGTGTCGGAATTCCGTTCACTTTATGATTTTCCCAGTATTGTTTGTTATCTTCATAGACCATCAAGGTGTTTAAAAGAGGGATCATTTTCTTTACGATTACCTCACCAAAGCTTGAGAGCTTGTAATGATCATCCTCATAAAGTATTATGCCTTGATCGATGAGAATCTTGATCTGTGTCATCATGGCACTGGAAGTAACATTAAGTGTAGTTTTGATCTCATCGATATTCATCGGTCTTTCTATCAGCAGGATGAGCAGATCTTTTCTTTTATCGGATAGAAAAAGAGTACCTAACAGAGCCAATTTCATTTTATCATCTCATTTTTTGGAAATTCGTGAGGAATCCTCTTCCGGACTTTCCACTGGAAGTCTTATGTGGAATGTTGTTCCTTTACCCTTTTTACTTTCGATCCATATCTCGCCTTTATGTTCAAGGATTATATCCTTACAGATGTACAGGCCGGACTCAAGTCCCTGGTACATTCGACTCATAGCATCCTCCATCTGATAGAATTTCTGGAAAATATGTGGTATAAGGTCTTTCTGTATGCCTGGTCCCGTATCAGCTATCCTCAGGTGCAGATGGTCATTTTCTTCACTTAGATCAACGTTTATCATTCCACCTTCAGGAGTAAATTTGACCGCATTATCTATAAGGATAATCAATGTTTCTGTCAGTTTAGCTTTATCAGCTCTTATCGGTGGCAGTCCGTCAGGTACATTCACTTCAAGCTCGATTCCTTTCTCATCTATCAGTAAAATAAGATCCATCACAGCTTCTGATATCAGTTTGTTCAGTTGTATCCGGGAAAAATCATATTTTAGCTTTCCTGCCTGCTCCTGACTCATATAAATAAGTGAATTTACCATGCGTTTTAATCTTTCAGAGTTTAGCAATACAGAATTGATGGACTTGGCCTGCTGGTCATCAATGGCCCGGATCATTTCATCGTGAAGGATACTGCACTCCGGGAGTTCGTGTGTGTGTTCAAGTCCCATCCTTTCCGCGATAAATTCTGTTTTCATTATGCTGACAGACCTTAGTTCCTCATTTGCCACCTTCAGTTCATCGGAATATTGTTTTAAGGCATCTTCGATCTGTTTTCTTTGAATGAGGTTCCACATACCCTGCATCAGTAAGGTAAGCTGGCGCAGATCTGATTCATCGTAATCCTCTTCTTTATTTCCAACACCGGCAACTGCTACGATGTGATCACCATCGAAGATCGGAATATTCATGTGTCTTGTAAGCCTGACATGATCCTCGGGGTATCCTTTTTTCATAGGACTGGGAAGTGAGTACTCATTTGTTATTATAGGTCTGCGCTGCCTTACTGCTTCACCCCACAGGCCGGTGGTCTTTATGGGATATACGAAGCGTTTGTTCTTGATACCACATTCCTTCATGGCACCTTCAGACCAGGAATGCATAATGAGTGCGGTTTCGTCAGCATTCATAAATGCAAGGTATCCAAGTGAACTTTCAGTAAGTCTTACGGCTTCTTCCCTTGCAAAGTCTGTGATCTCATCCAATGATGCACCTGTCATACTGTTAAGCTTAACAAGAGCTTCAAGCCTCTCCTCTTCAAGACGGCGCTTCTTTTCGGCTCTTTTGCGCTCACTGATGTTTCTGGCAACGGACAGGATGGCTTTTTTCCCATCATAGATTATGAATCGTGCACTGATTTCCAGCGGTATCTTCCTTCCATTCTTATGTATCGCCTCGGTTTCATATATCGCTCTTCCGTCAGTTTCGATCTCCTTCATCAGTTTTGATACGCGGTGCACATCTTCTGACGGAACGATATCGCAAGGGTATGAACTTAACATCTCTTCCCTGCTGTAATCCAGTGTATCTACTACAGCCTGGTTCACAGCAATAGTTTTCCCGTTTAGTTCGCTGATATATATCTGATCGTTTACATTGTTGAAAATGATCTTAAGTTTGCGTTCAGATTCAAGAGCGTTATCCAATACCATCTTGTTGTTTATCGCGATAGCTGCAAGATTGGCGTTTGCTTTGAGGATATCGATCTCTTCCTTTGTAGGCGTGTGTGGCTCGCGGAAGTACATCCCGAATGTCCCAAAGACTTCATTGTTCGAACTTATCAGGGGTTCGCAACAACTGGCCCTAAAGCCTGCACGGGCTGCAATATCCTTGAGGTCTTCCCAGTAAGGATGCTCCATTATATCCTCTACAATAACCCTTTTACCGGTGTAAACAGCAGTTGAGCAGGAACCTATGCCTTCACCTATGGGTAGTCCTTCAATGGCTTTTTTGTAGAAATCCGGAAGATCGGGAGAAATAGCATGAACAAGATGTTTCTTTTCCTCGTCCAGTAGCATGACAAAACTGATAGCTTCCGGTATAATTTTTTTAGTGGATTTCACCAGACGTGTAAGAATCTCATTCAGAGTTTCACCCGAAGCCAGAGCTTCAAGAACCTGGTTACGGCAATCAATTATTGTTTCAGAGAGTTTTCTCTGGCTTATATCCAGAATAATACCTTCATAGTACTGGATATTACCATCATCATACCTTCTGATAATTGTTCTGTCATCAATGCACCGAATCTCACCCGATGCTGTCAGTATTCTGTATTCCTGGGTGAAATTATCAACATTTGCTTCAGAGTATTCGGTAACCTCTCTACGTACTCTTTCAATGTCATCAGGATGGATAATATCTTCATATTTTAATTTGCCAGAAAGAAAATCATCGGATGAGTATCCAAATTGTCTGACGTTTTCTGAGACAAATTCCACTGGCCACCCGTTTTCGGGCTTCCATATGAAAATTGTTACAGGGCTGTCATTGATAACTTTTGCAATTTCCGAATTTACATCGAGTTGTGTCATTTATTACCATCATATAATTTTATCAACTAAATATCCGGGAATACATCTAAGGAATGAATGCTATTACTTAATGTCTAATATATCAAATGGTCAAAGAATATTCATTACTCTGTGTAATAAAAGTGTATATGAACTCTGCTTATTTATTGCAAGTTCATTCTTCAATTCAACTTACCACTTAAATGGTAAATAATACATCATCAT
This sequence comes from Methanolobus zinderi, assembly GCF_013388255.1. Classification (NCBI taxonomy): domain Archaea; kingdom Methanobacteriati; phylum Methanobacteriota; class Methanomicrobia; order Methanosarcinales; family Methanosarcinaceae; genus Methanolobus; species Methanolobus zinderi. Next base: position 1,595,261 of record NZ_CP058215.1, on the reverse strand, counting down.
CAACATCGAAAAGGCCAAGACGTGCACCTGCGTCCAGCCATGCATGACCGTAACTGAAACATACAAGTGCATTCACAGGATCATCGGTCTCCATGAAATGCAGGCCGTCATTGTAGTATGAAGTTGCCATGGTGCGATAATCCCCGGCTATCCTGTACATATGTGACTGCTTGATGGGAGCAACTTCAGCTTTCTCCAGCGCTTCCCTTAGCAGTCTTTCATATCTTTTGACCTTTTCATTCAGATCCGCAGCCATGACAACATCCACTCATATTATTTTCCGCCACCAAATATTTTGGTGAACAGCTTTCCACCTTCATTTTTAGGGGGACGGGACGGCTTTCTCTTCGGAGGTGGTGTCTTCTTAACAGTTTCTTCTTCAACATCTGCAGTCTCTACAACAGGTGGCTGAGCTGCAGGTGTTTCAGGAATCTGAGCTCTGCTCTCCTCCACAGTCGGGATCTTCGTCGCAGATGGTGGTGGAGGTGGAGGGCTCATGGTCTGCGCTGCCTTGAGCACGTTGACCGATTCGCCACCATGCTTGGATCTGCGTATGCGTATGTCCACAAGCACAGGTCTCTCAATTTCCGTGCTCACAAGCATGGCAACACCTGGCGGCAGTCGCATAAGCTCATCTTCCACATAGGAATTTACCCCTTCCAGTCCCTTGCTTATGGCTTTGAGGTCATTGGGGTTTGTCACCTTCATGATGATCTGCGTACCACACTGGGAAAGCACGTTCTTGTCTATCCTCGCAGGACGCTGGGATATGACCATCATCCCAAGACCGAATTTCCTTCCTTCTGATGCGATTGTTCTCAGGATGTCCGTACTGACAGTCTTGCTGAACCCCTTTTCCGGTGCATAGTTGTGTGCTTCCTCAACCACGAGCATACCGGGCGGGACCTTGTCCAGCTTTCTAGCCTCGAACAGATTTGAACACAACTGTGCCACGATCATACTCTGTATGTCAGGAGGCACGCCCTTGAAATCAAGTATCGCAACCTTGCCCTTCTGCACAAGAGCTTCTATGGGTGTCGGGTTTGGTGACAGGATATCCGTTTCCTTGATTGTTTCAAGCATGTTGATGACAGTCCATTTTGCCTTGCTCTTGTCGTTGCTCACGGCAAATATGATGTCATCGATGGTATAGGTCTCCATTTCAGCCCGCAGGCTCTGTATGGCCTCATAGAGAATACCCGTATGTGTTGTCGAGAAATTGTCAGGGAAAATGGATGTCAGATCCTTTACTGTAAGGTTCATCCCGTTAAGACGGAATACCTCGTCTGCATCCGGGTTTATTGCCCTGTTTGCGGGTGTGTATACTTTGACCCTGTCCGCATATGATTTTGGTGTGACCCCGTACTTTTTGAATACTTCCTGATCATCCGTTGCTTCCGTTTTGAGTGAAGCGTATTCACTGTGCGGGTCGATAATAAGAAGCGGTATGTCCCTGTCGATGAGTTCTTCAAGGATCACGGCGGCAGTATAGGATTTTCCGCTACCGGTCTTGGCAAGGATGCTGCAGTGCTTCTGCACAAGGCTGTTGACACTTAACTGAACCTTTATTCCTGTGCCTTCAAGCATGCCTATGTTCATATCCTTTCCCACAAGTCCCAGCACTGACCGGATCAATCCCTCGTCTGCAACATATATCAGATCACCCGGGCTGAATGGAATGACAGGTGATCTGAGCATGCCATCATTGTCACGGGTACCTATTACGATTGCTTCCGCTACTATGCGGTCGTCACTTTTGTCTTTTCTCTGACCTGCTTTTGCCTCTTCTATTGTAAAAGAATCACTCGATCTTGTGATATTCATTACCTGAGCAAGTACCCATCCATCGGTTTCATGCCATGCCTTGACATATGCACCCCTGTGAACGGCGGTGCTGTCCGACACAAGCATCTTAAAATCCAGGGTACCTGTCTCTCCAAAGATAACTCCTACTGAACCTCGAACCATTTTTCATCCCTCAAATTCTTGGTTGCTGCTAATATGTACGGGTTGTATTATTATATTTCCCCCGGTATTATAATTTTCAATCTTCAACAGTTGACATGATCTCAGTTGGAGCACCTGCAAGTTTTACTAGCGCTTCGGCCTCGATGAAGTGCAGATCTGCGGGGATCACGACAATATGCAGCGGTCCTCCGAAATCATGATCCTTTAATTTGTGTATATAATCTGCCTTGACAATCGGTCCAGGTGAACCTGCCCGTGCAATGCCCACGGTAATGGCATTTTCCATTACTCCTTCTCCCCTTCGCTCTTCCACTTCAAGCAGAAGCTCCATTGCCTGATTTACGGTCATGTATCCCTTTTCTCTGTCAATGTCAAGGAAGATAAGGGTGTGCATATCCCTTTCTTTGTTTGCTTTGATTGTGTCATAGGGGGTTTCCGATATGATTGTTCTTCCCCGGCTGCTTGTATATGGGTGTGGTATTGTGGAGGCTTTACCGAAACGATAGTTCTGTAGACCGGACAGCCCGCAGATGGCCGACGCAATGGATGCTCCGTGGATGAGCTTTGTTTCAATACCCGCATCCTGCGCCCTCAGGCGAAGGTCCACATGGGTAGTCGAGACCATGGTGTCCCCTCCGGTAAGAAAAACCACATCTTTCTCCTTTGCGTGTTCTATCCAGTCGGGATTCTGTTCCACATCCTCTCTTAAGAGTACGTGAACCTTTTTCCCATATAATTCTTCAAGCCTTTCAACAGTGGTACCCATGAGTACCGAGGTATAGAACTCCGCAAAGACCATATCTGCTTTTCTTATCGCCTCAAGTCCCTTTACAGAGATATCTTTTTCATCAAAAAGACCCAGTCCTATGAAAGTGAGCATAGTCGGAAAACGGCCCTTTATATGTTAAAGGTTTTGAAGCCAGGCAATTGCTTCGGCAACTCGTTACCTTTTTATAGAACCACACACAGTTAGTTTCACTCATACTTAATTAGACATGAATTTAATATGGTTTATCGGAGGTCTGGAAGCATGGCAGGACAAAGTGGCGGTCAGCCCGTAATAATTGTTGATCCAAGTAAAGAGCGCACTAGCGGAAAAGATGCATTATCAGTAAATATCGCATCAGCACAGGCTGTTGCAAAGATAGTAAGATCCACTCTTGGTCCAAAAGGAATGGACAAGATGCTCGTGAATATCATGGGAGATATCACTCTCACAAACGATGGTGCGACTATTCTTGATGAAATGGATATAGAACATCCCACAGCAAAGATGGTTGTGGAAGTCGCAAAGACACAGGAGAAGTCAGCTGGCGATGGTACAACCAGTGCTGTGGTCATGGCCGGTGCACTGCTTGAAAAAGCACAGGATATGATCACCCAGGGTGTTCATCCTACCATCATTGTCAAGGGATACAGTATGGCAACTGAGAAAGCCCTTCAGGTACTGAAGGACTATTCCATGGATGTCAAGAAAGATGACAGGGAAATACTTGAGAAGATAGCACTGACCTCTATCACCGGAAAAGCATCCGAGATGGCAAGTGCACACCTTGCAAAGATCTGTGTGGATGCTGTATTTGCAATCGAGAACGATGGCGAGGTCAATGTCGACGATGACATCGTGATCGCAAAGGAGATCGGTGGCAGTATCGATGATACAGAGCTTATAAACGGCATTGCTATCAGAAAAGAGGCCCTTCACATGGAGATGCCTCACAGGATAGAGAATGCAAAGATAGCACTTATTGACACCGAACTCACATTCGGCAAGACAACTACCAAGTCAAAGCTGCATGTGGACAGGGCTGAACAGCTCTTTGAGTTCAAGGAACAGGAAAAGGCTAATTTCAGAAGGATAATCCAGAAGATCATCGACACAGGTGCCAATGTGGTATTCTGTTCCAAGAACCTTGATGACTATGCACTGCACTTCTTCAAGGAAGCAGGCGTATATGCCACAAGGCGTGTCAATGACGAGGACATGGAGGCACTTTCCTACTCCACCGGTGCTTCACTTGTGAGGAATGTACAGGACATCACATCAGACGACCTTGGATTTGCAGAACTTGTGGAACAGGAAGACCTCCACGAGGAGAAGACCTATATCAAGGGTTTCAAGCAGTCAAGGACCATGACTATCCTCATCAAGGGAGGTTCAGAGCACGTAACAGATAATGTTGAGCGTGTATTCGATGACGCCCTGCATGTTGTAAAATCCGTGTTCGAGGACAGCACTATCGTAGCCGGCGGCGGAGCCTCAGAGATCGAGGTCGCACAGAACCTGCGTGCATATGCCTCAAGTATCGGAGGACGTGAGCAGATGGCCATCGATGCATTCGCATCTGCAGTGGAAGAGGTCCCAAGGGCTATAGCAGAGAACTGCGGTTTCGATGCGATTGACACACTCCTGCATCTGCGTGCCAACCACGGCGATGTGAAATACGGCGGTCTTGACATCAGCACCGGGGATGTTGCGAACATGATCGACATGGGAATCGTTGATCCTCTGAGGGTTAAGACCCAGGCCATCAAGTCAGCAGCTGAAGTTGCTATCATGATCCTGCGTGTGGACGACATGCTCCGTGCCAGGGAACAGGAAATGATGGATGTAAAGCCAGAACATAACGTCCACAACTACGATATGACAGGTATGATGTAAGAGCCTTAAAAGCTCTTAATCGCCTACTTTTCTTTTTTCTTTTCTCTTTTCCAGCGCTTATTTTCAGGATATTGAAGCGTAGCTTTTGGGCTGGCTGTTTAATTCAAATTTTGGAAAGAATTCGGCCGATGAATGATTAATCATGATAAATAAGCAAAAGTATTATATAGTTTTAATTGCTAGTGTATCATGATAAATCATGACAGAACAATACTACAACAAAACAGATATCACAAACTTTGCCACGATGCTGACCACACTTGCACTTGCAATGCTTGCATACTATTCCCTGTTCAGCTATCATGGTGTGATCTGAAGTTCTGCCATGAGGCTCTTTTCTTTTCCTCCAACCTTTTCTAAAGTCTATTTCCTGATCTCTTCATAATATTTAAGCTCATCAGCAGACAGGCCGTAAAAATTCCTGTAATCTTCGATAGCTTTTCTTGCCTGTTTCGGATATCTTCTGAGCATACACTCAATGAACTCGTCCCTTGATGTGAACTCCTTCATCCTGTTTATTATCCTGGCGGCATACTGTTTTGAAAGGGCGTTCTCTTTCTGTATCTCGAATGTCAGGCAGAGTGCTTCCTGCGGGAAATAGTTCCTGCGAATTGAGGGTGCCACAGATCCAAGCAGTACATCATGGTCCAGGCGGCTGAAGGCAGGCACACCCACACGCTGGAGCCTGTCGGGTTCTGTGAGTTTTTCCAGATTTTCGGCAGAATAGGAATGCAGTTCTATGTAAACATCGGGCTGGAGTTCCTCAACAGCATCGATTATAACCTGCCCGATTTCAGTAAAATAATTTGCATCCAGTGTAGAGATATAGTTCCCCTTATTCACAAGTGGGATGGTCACAAGTGTTCCCTTTTCTGGTGCTTCTATGTTCTCCAGGATATCCGTTGTGTCCTTCCACTCGTTCCCGTGTAACCCTGCCACAAACAGGCGGACCGGTTTTCCATCACCAAGTATATTGTATGACATCAAATCCTCCGGAAAGTCACTCTTCTGTCTTCTCGCCTACTATGTAGATCTCCTTTTGTTCAGGCTCTATTACATCCTGTATCCTAACACCACAGTCCTCTATGCGTGCAAGGATAGGTTTTCGGTTCTTCCGGTTCTCAATCTTGATGACCAGTAAGAACTTTCCACCGGTCTTTACTAAAGGCAGCATTCTTTCCAGTGCCTTGACAGAATCAAGGGGCTCAAGTGTCATATCAATAAGCAGCACATCAACTTTCTCAGGAGATATCTCCTCAAGTGGTGAACTGAAAGCATCTGCAAATATCACGGATACGTTATTTTTTTCATAGGCTATCTTCCCCAGCTCCGATCTGAAATCCTTGCTGAATTCCACACCCCTGACACTCGCAGCTATCTCGGATGCGAAAAGAAGAAAGCCTCCCGCACTGGAACCAATATCGAGCACGCTGTCGTTTTCACCAATCAGTCCGGATGCTTCCTGAATCTTTCTGAGCTTGAAATAGCCCTTTGGCATGTCGAGTCCTTCTTCCACTTCTATCTCATCTTCGGCACTGATATCCTTTGAGGGTTTTTTCATCACGTTACCGCCTACTCTGACATTACCGTCACGTATGGCATTCTTTGCCCTTGCCCTGGACTTGAAGTAGCCCATTTCCACAAGATATGCATCCAGTCTCATGTTTTCTTTCTACGGGACTTTAGTATTTATAGTATGACCATGTAGACAGATGCGATATCAGCAGTAGTGTGAGGGAAATATGTGCTAAAAGCTATAATATTCGATATGGACGGTGTGCTCGTGGATTCAATGTCATATCATGCACAAGCCGTACAGAACATATTCGATCAGATCGGCGTGAAGATGGATAAGCAGGATATCTTCGAAAGAGAGGGTGAGAGGACAGTGGATATAGTCACCTACCTGATCGAGAAGGAAACCGGCGATGCCTCTGGTTATGATATCCATGATATTGTTGATAGATACATCCGGGAATTCAACAGGATAGTGGAACTGAAGGTTTTCGACGGACTCAGAGAATGCCTGCTATCAATGAACAATGATTTTCGCATGTGTGTTGTATCAGGCTCCGACAGGCCGATTGTTCACGATATAATTGCCAGGGAGTTTCCCGATATCTTCGAGATCCTTGTTAGCGCAGATGATGTTGAGCGCGGAAAACCTCATCCTGAGCCATACCTTACGGCGGTGGAAAAGCTCGGTATTGCAAAGGATGAATGCCTTGTAGTTGAAAATGCACCCATGGGTGTGGAATCTGCCAAAAAGGCAGGTCTCTGCTGTATAGCAGTACCTACCTATCTTGATTCTGAAAAGCTTTCAAAGGCAGACCTTGTCCTGCAGGATCACAGGGAACTGGTAGACTACCTTCTCAAGCTCGGACCTTCTTCAGCAGCCTGTCCTTATTCGCCGAAGTCATAATTGCATTTTATGCCGCTGCTATCGGAACAGAGGTTGCAGGAGACACACTTTACAACATCGATCTCCCCTTTCCTTATTTTGAGCACAAGATCGGGTTCGACTATGAAGGGCCTTGAAAGGGAGACCATGTCTGCATATCCTTCATCAAGCAGCATTTCCATGACCTTCTTTGACCTGATACCTCCCACAAGGATTACAGGCACGTCCACCACTTCTTTTATCTGCTTTGAGTAATGCTTGTAGTAGGCTTCCTTCTCTTCCGAGTCGATATTGGTTCTAAAGAGTTCGTCACCTGCTTCGGAGATGCCACCACTGACCTCAATTGCACATATGCCGTTGTCTGCCAGTATCTTTGCTATCTCTATGGACTCGGGAGCATCAAGTGTATTCTTCTTTGAGCCGGAAAAACCATCTGTCATGTTCAACTTGACCATTATGGGATAATCATCCCCCACCATCTCACGTGCACGCTTGATAATATCAACTATGACCTGGGTTCGCTTCTCTGTGCTTCCTCCCCACCTGTCCTTCCTGCGGTTGGTGTAGGGAGATATGAAGTTGCTTAACAGAAAGCCATGTGCACAGTGAAGCTGGACCGCATCGAATCCTGCTTCCTTTCCCCTTCTGACGGCATTGGCAAAATCCTCTATCGTTTCCTGGACTTCCTTCTCGCTCATCTCCTCGGGTGTCATCCCCAGTGTTTTCTCGGTGACCGCCGATGGTGCGAGAGAGTAGGGAATCTCCGGGGTTATCAGTGTCTGGCGTCCACCGTGGACTACCTGCAAGACTATTTTACTATCATATTTGTGAACCCTGGACACTATCTTTTTGTAATCTTCCACAAAGCTGTCATCATAGATGCCCTGCTGGCGGTGATCACTTTTTCCCATGGGATTCACATAGGCATAGCCTGTGATTATGATCCCTGTCTCGTTCCTAGCGAGCTCCTCATACATGTCCCCAATTCTGTCAGTCGGTGTACCGTCGGGTTCAGCCATCCATTCATGGGTAGCCGAGCGTACAAAACGATTCGGTACCTCCATTCCACACATTGATATCGATTCGAATAACATGAAGGAATATTGAGTCCGCTGGCTTATATTTTTTTTGAAGCCGGCACCCTTACTGTGAACTATGGATGTCCTCTATGTCTTCTTTCATCTCCTCATTGCGGATCTTGTACACCAGCAGGGCTGCAAAGAGAAGAATAAATGCTATCAGGTTTACAATAAGTGTGAGCTGCAGGCTGCTTCCCTCCAGTCCTCCTCCGGTGCTTCCGTATGCAGATCCTCCGAACATAAGGGGATGTGCCGAGCGCCAGAGCCTGACCGAGAAAAAGCTCAAAGGTACCGAGACAAAACCGATGATGCCAAACACCGAAGCAAGTCGTGCCCTCTTTTCAGGCTCCTCCACAGCCTGGCGCAGCATCAGGTATGCCAGGTACACAAGCAGAAGTACGAGGGATGTGGTCAGTCTGGGTTCCCATATCCAGTACCAGCCCCAGGTGGCTTTTGCCCAGATGGAACCCGTAATAAGCACAAGTGAAGCAAAAACAATGCCCACCTCGGCAGCCGAGAGAGCAACTATATCCCACTTCCTGCTGCTCTGTTTAAGCTGGAAAATGCTTGCAATAAAAACGACTAAGAAAGCCAGATAGGATGTGAAAGCTATTGGCAGGTGGAAATAGAATATCCTGAAACTGCTTTCAAGAACTTCACCGGAACCGCTTCTCATCTCCGGCAGGTAGAAGAATATCATCCAGACAGCAAGCAGCATCACCACTCCGGCAGCAGCGGCAATCAATCTTTCCATTTTCCTGTCCAAGAACATTTTGTCTCCTGTGGCATTACTGATGCTTTTTATTTAAACGCTTTTGGTACTTACTGACTTTTCAGTTTCAATCCTGAATCGTGTATTCGAACACCAGATGACCCACTGCAAAGAATATCAGGTCATACACAAGCAGCAGCCTGAGCTCTGAGGAGATATCGCCTATGCTCCCGCCCGTGAGTATCTTTCCGGTTGCCATCACTGCAGGGATTATCACAGGTATCACAAGTGGAAGCAGCAATATGGGGAGCATGATCTCCCTTGTGCGTGTGTTCACAGTAAGGGCTGAGAGCAGGGTTCCCACGGTTATAAAGCCGAATGTCCCTGCAATTACTACCAAAGCAAGGCCGGCTATATTCTGAATGTTATAATTGAACAGCACGATAAAAACAGGAATTGTCAGTATCTCCACAGCAAACATTATAATTGCGCTTGATATTGTTTTCCCTGTATAGATCGCACCCCTGTCCACAGGGCAGAGTTTGAGGCCTTCAAGGCAACCATTTTCCATCTCCGCTGCAAAGGAGCGTGCAAGTCCGAGTGTTCCTGCAAAGATAAAAGCAATCCAGAGCACTCCTGGAGCAAGCCTGTCCACTATCTCCTGCTGACCCAACAGGTCTCCGAAGGAAATGCTGAAGATAACTATGACCAGCACAGAAAAGATGACCATGGAGTTAAGCATCTGTTTTGTCCTGAATTCGGCCTTCAGGTCCTTTGCTGCAATATGGAGACTTCTTAACATGTCTTACTCCGTTTTTATTGAAGGTTTGTAATGCCTTCCACATCAGTATCGGTGCAGACCAGTGAAGAGTAATTCTTCTTGAACTCATCAATACTCTCTATTTGCTCTGTGGTGCTGTCGTATACTATCTCTCCGCTGTCCATTATCATAAGCCGGTCACATAACTGTACTGCTCTTTCGATGTTATGGGATACCATTACTTTTGTCACATTGTCCTTATCCAGCATCCTCAGCACATTCTCAAAAGCCTCTGCTGATCTCTGGTCAAGTCCGGTATACGGCTCGTCCATAAAGAGTATCACAGGTCTGTGGACCAGTGCTCTTGCAATGGAAAGACGCTGTTTCATTCCGCGGGAAAAAGAACCTACCCGATCATCAGCTCTTTTTTGCAGGTCAACCTGTTCCAGAAGTTCGTTGATACGTTCTTCTAGCAGGTCCTTTTCCATCCCATACATCTTACTGAAGAACCGCAGATTCTCCCTTGCCGTGAGTTCATCGTACAGGTAGCTTTCATGCGATATCACGCCTATCAGTTCTCTGGCTCCGGATGGATTTTTTTTAATATCGATGCCATTTATGATCACATCCCCTTGCGTGGGAGTGATTATGGTCGATAGTATTTTCAGAAGAGTTGTCTTTCCCGCACCGTTGGGGCCGAATATCGCCAGAGATACGCCTTTTTTGAGTTCCAGGTCTATATTCCTGAGTACCTTATGTTTTCCGAAACTCTTGCTGATTCCACGAGCCGATATGATCGTATCCATCGGCTAGATATTCACGGTCAGTATAAATTAACGTTTTGTTAGATCAGGTAAAATAATAGAGAATCATTACATGAATAATTCCACGATAGGTTTTGAGCTTATCCGAAAGCAGGTCCGCCAACATCGGCATTATTGTTGTAACCTACCTTTTCCCAGTACCCTTCGTATGGTTCATCGGTTACTTCTATGCCTGTGACCCATTTAGCCCATTTGTATCCGTACTTGTCTTCGGCAACAACCTGTATGGGGAATCCTCTCTCAGGTGGCAGGGTTACATTATTGAGTTCATATGCCAGCATAATGTCATTGTCTGCCAGGTAGTCGAGTTCAAGTGATGTGGAATAACCGTCTTCACAGTAGAATATGACGTTAGTGGCGTTTTCCTGTACCTGTGCCTCTTCAAAGATAGTGTTCAGTGTCACACCTGTCCATATGGCATCAAAACCCCAGCCTTCCACACAGTCCAGCCTTACAAATCTGGTATCAGAAGGATAGGCTGTCAACTGGTCATAACTGATGTTCATGGGATTGTCCACCATACCGTATACCCGCAGTTTATATGTGTCAGGATCGATCTGCTGAGTTCCTCTGATCGCATTATTGCGCTGCTCGGAGATAGGTGTCAGTTCCCGTCCCTCATATTCGGTAACTTCCGCCGAGGTATTGTAAGTCTGCTGAGTGTCACTTTCATCTATACAGCCGGAAAACAGAATAAAGCCCGAAATGATGAAAGATATTATTAGTAAGCCGATTGGTATACTTTTAACGGTCATAGGCATGACCACACTTTTATGAATGTCAGTTTATGTTAGAAAGAAGTTCAAGCCCCTTCTCGGTCAGGAAATATTTTCCGTTCACAAGGTTCAGGAGATCACCGTTCATCAGGTATTCAGTATGGTATTTGAATAACTTGTCGTCGATATCAGTATCCTGCTGGATCTCATCCTTTGTCGATCCGAAAGCACCTATTTTTTTGATAAGCTGTCTGCGGACGGGATGTGAGGCTGCTTTATGCATGAACTCATGCTCCATTTTAACGCGCTCACGCTCGGATGGCTTTGCCATTATCATGTGGTCCAGATCGTCTTCTTCCAGCATGTTCCCACTACTCTCTATAATAATAGTGTGAATGCATTCTTATATAGCTTGTCCTGAAAGCAGGAAACAAAATTAAAAAAAAATTGAAATAAAATATAAATGTTGGCATTCATGAAAGCAAACATATGATTGTTTGGTTTAGGAGTGTACATTTATCTGAGGGGAGTCTTGGATGCCAACATTTATATTAGTGTGATAAAGCCACCGTGGGGTCGCTCGCATGGACATTGTTCTCGTATTTTATGCCCGTAAGCTCCGGTCTGCGTGTTCCCTGACCCTGATCGGCGGGAAGGTAGACCAGTTTCCCCTCTGAGTATCTCATCGGGGATCCGATGGCGTTATAATAATCATTTTTCAAACTCTGCAGTGCAGCAACCACAGTCTCATAGTCGTATCTTGAGCTGCCAAGGTTGGCAGATGATACACCCACAAGAGTGTCATTTACATGAAGTGCCAGATGCAGATGCCATGTGTCTTTATTGACGAACTCATGGACTTTTACATCCATAACCAGGCCGATTATATTTTCCCTCAAAACATATATCTCCTTGTTTGCTTCTAACATCCAGATTACATGAACACATATATAAACCGTCTGTGTAATTTTTCTTAAAGATGTTCATGTTTGTTCATACTATGTAGTCAAAAGAAGAATGCCATGTACATTGAATAAAATGGTATCCAGAACCAGTTGTCAGGAGCCTCCTGCCGGTACACTGTTTCTCTTTCTACATAGGCGGTGTAATCTTTAGTATCCCTGTCGAACTCGAAGATATACTCTGTCCGGAAATAGGTCCAGAAGATGGCAAACGGATTTCTGGCATCCCGCAGGGTGACAGTTACTGTTTCTTCGTTATTGGTGATGCTGTAAACCGTATAATCTATCTCCTGAAAAGGGGCGGAATCATAGAGTCGGGTTGCAAGTACCATGTATTCCAGATTTTCATCCGCACCATCCTCTGATATAATGGGCGTGAACATGCTCCTCTCCACTCCGTTCCAGTAATTAATTTCCATTACCTTGTAGTGTGTCTCGTTATAAGGATAAGCAGAAAGGAAACTTCCAAAGTAAGTTGGGTAGGAATTCTGGTAGCTTATATCATAACCTTCGATTTCCGAAACACGGTCCACAAGTAAAGCCTTCGATGCAGGGGTAATGACACACCATATTATCAATATCGCGAGAAGTATGCGGTCTGTTCTTAATCGTCTGTAGTGGCTTGAATCAAGACTGATTCCCGGTACACTTCCAATGACCTTCCTTTTTTTGAGCTCTTCTGCTACCAGGAAGTATATGGGTATCAGGGAGACTATCATAACGATGGGATCAAATGAATCGAAGGCACCCATGATGCTTGATTCATCTGAAAAAGGGAAAAGCGGTCTCATTTTCCAGGTAGTTGCATAATCCAGATAGAAATGGCTGAAAATTGCAGCAAACCCTGCAGCAGTAAACCTTTTGTCCTTGCTGTAGATCCATAATAGTGCAGTGATCATGAGAATGAACATGGGAGAGTGAAAAAATTCCCTGTGGCCAAAAACATAATACAGATTTACATAGGTCTGGTGACTGAAGCTTCCTCCAATAAATGTTAACAGGGCATCAGAAAAAAAGTCAAGGTCAGGCATTATTGCCAGAAAGGCTACGATTTTTCTTTGCCTGCCGTTCAGTCCCGCAACTGTAGCTATAAGGAGCCCGATGCCTAAATGGGATAGGGTATTGACCATCCACTCACCAATTAACTTTAGGCATGTTTGCTATTATAGTTTTTCAGTTAGCTGAAATCCACGCCAGATTTAACTATGTTCTGATACATTTTCTGTCAATATTTACCAAGGGAGCGTGCAATGATCCTGTGGAAACCATGTATGCTCATGGATTTCCCGAGATACATCATCGGACATCTTCCTGTTATTATATCCAGTTCGGGATCATAGGTCAGGTGCTCCACATCACATGTATCGGTTTTCCAGTGAACCCAGAAATCGGTTATGCCTTTTGCTGCAAGTTCCTCTATGATCCTGGCGGGCTCGGTTGTAGTTATTCCTATGATCACGTTTTCGACTTTGTCGGGTAAATCTGAGATACTGGTAAGTGAACCAGATGCAGGCTTTTCCGAGAGGTCCACCACATATATGTTCTTATCTCTTTTTCGGAGCTCGTCAATGGCCCATTTAAGTGCCGGTTTTGTGCCATCGGTGATAACCGCAAAGTTATCCCTTTTCCAGAATTCTTCCTGTTTTGTTGCCATGCTTTAACATCTTCCCTTAAACCTTAAACAAATGACTTTCCTGATGGTTTAAGTTATTTTTCAGGGATTTTATTTGCAAAAAATAAGCGCGACTGGTTTTTAAGTCAGGGTTTACATAGAATAATGCATGTCGATCATCTCAAAGTATAACCGCTTTTCCTATGTCTATGATATGATGGAGATTCCCGCGGAACATCTGCGCTACGCAGAATGGAGGCAGGAATTCCTTTCGGGATTGTCCGGGAAGGTGCTTGAGATCGGCGTGGGAACCGGGAAGAACCTGCAATACTATCCTGATGATTGTGAGGTAATTGCAATAGATATCAGTGAGAAAATGCTGTCACATGCAAAGAAACGACTCGAAGGCAGGCACAATATCTCTCTTTTCATTATGGATGCAGAGAATCTGGCTTTTAAGGACGATAGCTTCGATCATGTGATAACGACTTTCGTGCTTTGCTCGATACCGGACCCGGTCAGATCACTGGAAGAGATGCGACGTGTATGCAAACCAGATGGCGAAGTGATGAATATTGAGCATATGAGAAGTGAGAACAGGCTGATATCACTTGTCGAGGATACCTTCAATCCTGTTACAAGAGGTCTTACAGGAGTTAATATTAACCGCAGGACAGTTGAAAATGTAAAAAAGGCCGGGCTTCATGTTACTGAAGTAAAAAATCTTGCATTGGGTGATGTGTTCAGGCTTATAAGGTCAAAGCCATAGAAAAGTGTGATAAAAAAATCATTCAAAGATCTTGCACAGGTCATCCATTCCGATGGCTACGTCGAATTCCTTCAGTTTGAAGAACTTTTTAGCCCTGTTGTCATCTTCTTCGAGTCTCAGATCACTTTCTACAAATCCTGCTTTCTCAAGACGTTTTAAGTGCAACTGTACAACCTGGCGGGAGAGTTTCAGATCCTTGGAAAGTTCATAGATGTATCTCTCCCGCTCGGAAAGTAGATACAATAGCTTTAGTCTTACAGGGTGTGAAATGGCTTCTCCAACCGTTATAATTTCCTGTAGTGTCATTGTCATCGGGAATCATGTACCTGTTTTTGAAATATCCTGTATTGGGATCGGAAGGATCAGATCTCATCAAGTTTTTCCTTTATATCCTCAACCATCTTCTTAATATCTTCGACATCCTTTTCCAGTCTGGCCAGTCGTTCGTTGTTTCCGGAACTTACAAAATCAGATCTGTTTATTAGAAAGAATGCCAACCCGACAATTACAAGAATAACAAGTATATTCAAAAGCAGTCCCCAAATAGAAAATCCATACATGCCGGTGCCGGTGCCCATCATCTCAATTACCTCTGTGAATCATTTTTTAAAAGTATATGGAGGCACTTTATATTAGTATCTTCGCTCCTCCTCTAAAAACATGTTAAGGGGATACAGTTTAGTATCTGTATCCACCACCATAGCATCCGCCACCATATCCGCCGCCACGGAAATTACGGCTATTCTGATTGTACTGCTGCTGGTAAGTTGTATTCTCTGTAAAATCCTCTATAACATCACCAGTGTAGATGTCAATGCGTCCCTGTTTAACTACATCATCCTCTGTGTAGTAAAAGATCCACCATCTGCCCATCTGGTAGACATTGTCTTCCAGAATGTCCTGGCCGGTCTCTTCCTCGGCGATTGTTATTGCTTCTTCAACTGTTGTAACTTCCGGCTCTACACTTGTATATGTGGCATCATCAGTAGCATATGATCCGAAATACGGACAGCCTGCGAATCCGCCTCTCATATTGTTAGCCCACCTATACATTGGTCCGAAGAATCCATCCTCTTCGGCATCTCCGGCATCTGCACTTACTATGCCTGCTCCCGCAACAACTGCAATAAGCATTCCTGCAAGGAGTATTGCTGTTACTCTTTTCACTTTTACACCTCTTTGTCTGCAGGAATTATATATACCTGCATATGTAGTCTTAACACTACATATGTATGGATCACTTCTATTTAAGTATTCTCTAGTACTGTTATTTTTGGTGATTTTCAGCAGTACCTGAAATGCAAAATTTCAGCGTCTTCTTTCAATAAACCAGCCGACAAACGGTGGGATCCAGCAGAGGTTGGCAACTATTGTTTCAAAAGCTGTAAAGGTCTGAGTTGTCGGACTAAATCCGATGATACGGGCAAACAGAAGTCCTGCCGGGACTACAAGTATGACTGCCAGACTTGCAAGCATGACAGGGTGGTGAATGTATCGTTCAAATCCCCTGTTCCAGCCACCTTCTTTACGTTTCAGGTAAAGCATTCCCGAGATATTAGCTCCTATCTGGTCGCTGAGGGCGTAAAAATATGGTATGTAAAATCCTTCAACCCCGTAAACATTCACTCCCGCAAGGCGGCTGCCAAGATCGATTACCCAGGGAACGGCCAGCCCGAACAGTTTTCCCCATCCATAGGCTTCAGCCATGCTACCTGTAGCATTACTCAACAGCTGGCGGATTGAGTAAACTCCTTCAAGTATACTCTCTCCTTCTCCTGCAAAAGTACGTACCAGCCACTGACCAATAGGACTGCGCTGGTATCCGAGACTATCCAGCGAAATTCCAAGAACCAAGCCTATGATATATCCAGGAATGGTGTACTTGATAAGTTCCGAGAAATTCTCAGTTTCGAGAACTTCTTCTTCAGATTCTGCCTCTTCTGACATTAACTGATGTTATACTCTTCTCTGTAAAATAGTTTAATTATAACTCTTTTCAATTATTTTGCTGCTCTGTTGGAATAAATTGAATCCGAGGTTTTGAATCACACAATATTAATGTATAATTCTTTTATGTGTATCATCTATTTTTTAAGCTTAAAACTTAAGTTGCTTTTGGAAGAATTACTATCAGTATACTCCTTAAATATTATACCTTCTTTTTATATAATATTAAAATATACATTCGCTCATATTCAATAAAAAACAGGGACACAAAAATGAATCAAAAAACAATTTTATCGATATTGTTAGCAGTTATTGCTTTTTCAATAATGCTTTCAGGAACAGCTTTTGCAGCAACTCCTACAGCAGACTTTGCAGCAAACACAACATCTGGTACTTTTCCGTTGATAGTTGATTTCACGGATTTGTCAACTAACAGTCCTACAAGCTGGACATGGTATTTTGGTGATGAAAACCTGTCAGCATCATCCTGGAATGAAATAAATTCAAGCGCATGGCTTGAAAGATTTGGTCACACCAGTGTTGTCCTACCAGATGGAATTATAATAGTAATGGGTGGCTATGGGGGTGGTACTCGGCTGAGTGATGTGTGGAGATCAACTGATAATGGTACAACCTGGAATCTGATGAATACAAGTGCATGGCCTGCAAGATCTTACCATAGTAGTGTTGCTCTATCTGATGGTAGTATCTTAGTAATGGGCGGTAAAGATGTTGATGGTACCAACCTTAATGATGTCTGGAAATCTGTGGATAATGGTGCAACGTGGACTCAATTAACTACTTCTGGTACAATGTGGAGTGCAAGGAACAAGCATAGTAGCGTTGTTCTCTCAGATGACACTATTTTACTTATGGGTGGCTATGATTTAAATTTTAAAAATGATATTTATAAGTCAACCGATGGTGGAACAACCTGGTCAAAAATAACTGATTCTGCCATATGGAGTACAAGAGAATGCCAGCAAACAGTTGTACTTCCTGATGACAGCATTGTTCTTATGGGTGGAAACAGGGGTTCCCTTCTTAATGATGTTTATCGGTCAATTGACAAAGGTGTGACATGGGAGCAGGTTAGCTCAAGTGCCGAATGGTCAGCAAGACAATATCATAGCAGTGTTGCTCTTCCTGATGGCACGATCGTGCTTATGGCTGGTAATGATGGTTCTTACCTTAATGATGTTTGGACATCAACGGATAACGGTACTACATGGGAAGAAGTTAGCTCAAGTGCAGAGTGGTCTGCAAGACAGTATCCTAGCAGTGTCCTTCTTTCTGATGGTACAATTGTACTTATGGGCGGTAACAATGCGAGCCGTTTAAATGATGTCTGGAGCCTTTCAACTGCAGGTTCTACTGAGCAGAACCCTGTGCATACCTATAATGAAGCAGGTACTTACAATGTTACCTTAAAGGTATCCAACTCAGACGGATCTAACATTACCACATTTGCTGATTTGATTTCTGTAACTATTGGAGCACCTGTGGCTGATTTTACATCCAACGTAACGTCTGGTGAAGCACCATTTTCAGTAGACTTTACCGATCTGTCACTTAACGGTCCTACCGGATGGGCATGGTACTTTGGAGAGGATAATCTCTCTGATTCTTCTTGGACCGAAGTAAACTCAAATGCCAACTGGACTGGAAGATCCGGACATAGCATTGTTACTCTTCCTGATGGCAGTATATTACTCACTGGTGGTGCTACAGCCCTCAGCACCTCTAAAAATGACACCTGGCGGTCTACAGATAATGGAGTAACATGGACCCTAATTAATTCAAGTTCAGGTTGGTCCGAAAGAAGATGGCATGACAGCGTTGCTCTTTCCGATGGAAGTATCGTACTTTTTGGTGGTTATGATTCCAATACCAATTTTTTAAATGACACCTGGCGCTCGACTGATAATGGTTTAACATGGACTGAAATGAATTCAAGTTCAGGTTGGCTTACAAGGAAGCAACCTTCCAGTGTTGTCCTCTCTGATGATAGCATCTTACTCATGGGCGGATATACTTTTACCGATGGCACTTCTTTTAACGATACTTGGATTTCCGAAGATTTCGGTGCAACATGGACCGAAGTAAACTCAAATGCCAACTGGTCAGCAAGATCAGAACATACTAGTGTTGCACTGCCTGATGACAGTATAGTACTCATGGGTGGAATCGATTCCAATAACAATTTTTTAAATGACACCTGGCGCTCTGAGGATAAAGGTATAACATGGACCGAATTAAATTCAAGTTCTGGCTGGTCAGGAAGATTCTATCACTCAAGTGTTGCTCTTCCTGATAGTAGTATAGTACTCATGGGTGGCAAGGATTCAAATGGTTATTTTAATGACACCTGGCACTCAAATGATAAAGGTGCAACCTGGACTGAGATCAATTCCACGGGCGACTGGATTGGTAGACGATATCTCAATACCATTGCTCTTAACGACGGGAGCATCATGTTCATGGGTGGCGATGATGGTGGATCCAATTATTTCAACGATGTCTGGAAATTGACAACCGCTTCTTCTACAGAACAAAACCCCACACATGCCTATGACGGAATCGGTACTTACCAGGTAACTCTGCAAGCATATAATTCAAAAGGATACAACAGCATTATACAGAACATTGAGGTAGCCAAAACTCCAGTCGCTAATTTCACTGCAAATGTAACTTCTGGTATAACTCCACTCTCAGTTAATTTCACTGATTTATCAACCAACGAACCAACTTCGTGGGAATGGGATTTCGGAAACGGTGATATTTCAACCGAACAAAACCCGGTATACACTTATTCAGAAGCAGGTACTTACACTGTTAATCTGACTGCCACTAATGCCGGAGGGAACAATACAACTACTATATCTGATTACATTATAGTAACAGACATTCCTGTTTCAAACTTTACTGCAAATGTAACCTCTGGATCAGTTCCATTGACAGTCAACTTCACAGATATTTCTGAAAATGATCCTACATCATGGGAATGGGATTTCGGTGATGGAAATAATGCAACTGGTCAAAATCAGATATACACTTATACAACTGCAGGAACCTATAATGTCAGCTTAAATGCAAGCAATATTGCTGGAAGCAACACAAAAACTTTAATTGGCTACATTACAGTAGCAGTTGAGCCGGTTTCAAATTTTACTGCAAATGTAACCTCCGGAACAAATCCACTTTCGGTCGCTTTCACAGATCAGTCTGAGAATGAACCAACTTCATGGGAATGGAACTTCGGAGATGGAAGTACATCTACTGAACAGAATCCTATCCATACATATGCAGCTGCAGGTACTTACAACGTTAGCTTGAACGCAAGTAACGTAGGTGGAAGCAACAATAAAACTGTAAACACTTACATTACAGTAGCCGACACTCCGGTTGCTAACTTCACGTCCAATGTAACATCCGGAGCAAACCCACTTTCGGTAGCTTTCACGGATCTATCTGAGAATGTGCCAACTTCATGGGAGTGGAACTTCGGAGATGGAAGTACTTCCACCGAGCAGAATCCAATCCATACTTATTCAGAAGTAGGTACATACAATGTCAGTCTGAACGCAAGCAACATAGGCGGAAGCAACAATAAAACTATAAATAGCTACATCACTGTAGCTAACATTCCAGTACCTGACTTCACATCGAATGTTACTTCCGGAGCACTCCCGCTTACCGTAAGCTTTAGTGATCAGTCCACAAACGGGCCTACTGAATGGGAGTGGAATTTCGGAGATGGAAACACTTCAACTGAGCAGAATCCTACACATACCTATTCAACGGTAGGAGCATACAATGTTAGTTTGAATGCAAGTAACGTTGGTGGAAACAATAACATCTCAGTAACAGATTATATAACTGTAGCTGTTGCTCCTGTTGCCAACTTTACAACCGATATCACTTCAGGCACAACTCCACTTACAGTGACCTTCACTGATCTGTCAACAAACGGACCTACTACATGGGAATGGGATTTCGGTGACGGAACTACAGCAACTAGTCAGAATCCTACACATACCTATTCAGCTGCAGGTACTTACACTGTCAGTCTAAACGCAAGCAATGTAGGTGGCAGTAATGTCACAACTATGACCGGCTACATCATCGTGAATGCACCTGTAGAAGATTCTGGCAGCTCAAGTGATTCCAGCAGTCGCAGGTCTATTCCTGTCAGCCAGCCATCTGAGATCGTTGCATCTACCCACAGCTCAATGCAGCATATTCTTGGTGGTTCCAGTATCGAGTATGACCTATCTCAGACAGAAAGCCCTGTTGTCTCTATAAAATTTGATGCAAAGGACAATGAAGGTCTTGTTGTTGCCAGCGTGCAGGTCCTCTCAGATTCTCCTGACAACACTCCTTCTCCAGTTGGAGATTCATATCAACTCTTGAGCATTGATGTTGGAAAGCAGGGAACCATCTCCAGCCAGAACGCTGAAAATATCCTGATCAATTTCAGGGTAAGCAGAGAATGGATTCAGGAGAATAATCTTGACCCTGCAACGATCCGCATGGCAAGATATCATGAAGGAGAATGGGAAAAGCTGCCAACCGACAGAGTTAATGAAGATGATGAGTTCCTCTACTTTGTTGCAGAAACACAGGGATTCTCTATCTTCAGTGTCATTGGTGATGAAGTAAAAGCAACTACTGAAGAAGAAAAGTCTGCAATAGCAGAATTTCCAGAAGATGAACCTGTAGAGTCCATGCCTGCAGAAGAGAAGAGTACTCCTGGGTTTGATACTGTGATGAGCCTTGTCTTTGTTACTGTTGCATTCTTTGTCAGTAGGAAGATCAGACAGAACTAAATTTTGAAAAGGACAGGTTTCTGTCCTTTCTTTTTTACAGGTAATTCTTTTGTAAGATTCCTTCAGGGTCAATTCCACTATTTCAGTCTTTTTTCACCCAGTTTCCGTCAGAGTCCTTCTCATATTCATTCTTCACAGCACTCCAGGCAACCCTGTGCGCTGTCTCTTCCCTTGATGCATCTCCTCTTCTGTCCGATGGGTCTTTGTACTCATCCCATGCGCTGTTGAAAGCTTTCCTGTAGATATCCTGGGCGTGTTTCGGAAGATTTCCCTTCACACTATCCGGTAATTCTGAATTCTTATCATATGGCATTAAATTCCCCAATCTAATATTTGAATAGGATTTTAAAAGTGTTTTGAAACTTAATATGCAGCCATTTTTACAAGATCTGGATTTTATTTTTTTTAAATCTGACAGAATCGGTAAATTATATCAGCACTAAATTATTTGTTCGATGTATTATACTATATTAACTATCTGTACTAATTATCTGTAAAAGGTTTGAATGGAATGCAATATAGTTTTTATTTGAAAATTTTAGTTTTTTTGCTTTTTATACCTGTATCCTTAATGGCAATTAGTACATTACAGGAAAATGCTTATGAACCTGTTATCCGGGAAGTGCCCATGAGCAATATTGAAAAAAGTACTTCCGGGATAATTGACGTCTGGCCTTTTGATACGGTTATCATTACTCTGGATCCCGATAGTTTCAACGAATCTGTTTCTAAAGGTGGGATAATTTTAAAGCTGCCTGATAATCAACTAAAGCTGGAACTTGTAGAACAGGTGATAGATGAGGATCAACGGAAGATAAAAATCATCAATGATTCCGGGATTTTTATCCTTAGAGGGCCGGAATTCCATGTATATCGGGGAAAGGTAAGCGGTATGGAAAACAGCAGTGTACATCTAACGATTCATAAGAACCTTCTGCTCGGGACAATTGATATTGACGGAAATCCCTATCATATTGTCCCTACAATGAAATCACGAGATGGAAAAACAGTACTGGCTATTTACAGGCAGGATGCCGTAATTGTGCACGAAAATGTTAACGCGTACCTTTAAGTACATTCCGTATCAGGCTGAAGAGTGGATAATTATTATGAATGCGAGCGTTTTAATGGCATTACATTTATAGATATAATTATTGCCTCAAAGGGGGTCTAGTATGAGCGTAAACATGAATCAAAAGAAGACGTATGGTGTCCCTGCAATATTTTCATTTTTCATTCCCGGACTGGGTCAGCTTGTAAAGGGCCAGGTGCTCAAGGCCATCGGCATATGGATCGCGCTGGTTATATGCTGGTTTTTGCAGTTTATACTGATCGGCTATCTACTTGGATTCATTGTCTGGGTCTGGCAGATATATGATGCCTATAACGATTGATTATTTTTTGTCCTTTTTTCTTATTACATTGTTTGAACGTTGGCCATAAAATGTAAATACTTTAGCCATATTTAAAAATTAATCTAAAAGATCCAGGATATATAGTTGAGGGTTACGGCAAACAATGAGCAAAAAAACAATAGAAGCTTACGCATTAACAGACTCAAACATCGTCAATAAGGCTACATTTTTTCTGGGAATACCGATTATCATTGTGTTCGGCTGGCTCAATAACAAATACATGAGTATCTTTTCAGTTGACCACAATGACCACAGGCTGGTAATTGTCTATTCCGGGATCTGTCCTGTAGTAAGAAAAGACAGTTTACGTATCAAAGGCTCGATGACAAACGGAGAAAAACTGGGCATTCTGGGAAAGATAATGCAGGCACACAGAATTGAAAACCTTGATACGGGAGATGTGTATGAAAAAAGATAGGGCAAGCCGGCGTATCACGAAAATATCAGATTATTTCCTTGATCCCGGTAACTTTCTCTTCCTTTGAGCCGGATGCGACTACCTCGAAATCCTTGAATGCAGGTACTCCTGTGCCACCGGCGTCCTCTGGCACAAGCGCGTTGGACCAGGGGCTGTTAACCATGTAACCGATTCCAGGGTGTGGCTGCTCGTAGCCGGACTTTTGTGCTTTGACAACAACTTTGCCGGAACTGTTCTTGAGGATGACCGTTTCACCTTCTTTTATCGAGAGTTTTGTGATATCTTTTTGATCAAGAAGTATTACTGCGGATAGTTTCTCATATTCTTCTCCAAAAAGCGACTCTACCTTTGCAGCATCCTGGAATGCATCCCTGTAGGTCACAATTCTCAATTTTACTTCAGGAGATGAAAGGAATTGTCCGAATCCTGCCATTATAGTCCCTCCAGTATCTTTGTCATTACATCCTCATCCGACAGGCGGTCGGATTCAACTATTTGCTTGAGTTCCACTTCCACTCCGTCCATACGAACGGCAGTGCCACCGGATTCAACACCTACAAGCCCGCAGGGGATCGTAACGTCGGCTTTGGTAGAGGTCAGGGTCTGGCACGGATCAATGACTATGAGCGGTATGTCCTCAAGATGCCTGACAATTGAGCGCGGAAGGCTTGAATACGGATCTGCACCTATGACAAGTGCGGCATCGATATCTTTTTTCCGCAGGGCTTCCACGACAGAGTATTCGGGACCATGCTTTATTTCTTCGCCTTCAAATTTTACCCTGTTGATGTAACCTGTTTCCCCGAAGAGGTTCTTGTTAAATCCTACCATATTATAGTGTCCTGACATCGGGATTACATGGAAATTTGAAACCGAGTTGAGCTTCTCCATCAGCCTGTATAGAGGCTCATTGTCTTCGAGTGAGTAGACCATTCCAAGTCCCGCAAATATGACTCCGAATTTTGCTTTCTTCATGATACTTGCAAGCTCAAGCAGGCGTTTTTTATCAAAATCATAGGATGTCTTTGGTACCTTGCCCGAAAGCGCACTTACCAGGGCATCCATGAACTCGGCATCACCTTTAACAGGAATCTGGTAAAGCCCGTTTTTACCGCATATCTCCGCGGTGTCGGATTTTCTAACATCGATAGCTATCACGGTACGGTCCTCTTCCCATCCTCTCTGGCGCTCCTTTCCTCGCGGGAAATAGGAATAGCGTGACATGTGTCTTGGATGAGCACTTGCAGGGTCTGATCCCCAGAAGATTATTACGTCAGCCTTATGTCTTACATCATCCAGGGTACAGGTCTTCAGTTTATCTTCCATAATGGCTTCGATAAGAGGGCCCTGGCAGAATGATGATGTATCGTCAAGATAGCCATTTGTCCTTCTGGCCAGCTCTATGGCCTTGAACTGTGCTGCACTGCTTGAATTCGCATGTCCGAAGATCAATGGATGCTCTGCTTTTTTCAGGATGTTTGAAGCTTCCTTTATTGCAGACTCTACATCGGCTGTTTCACCATTGATCGTGGCTTCCATGGGGTGGCTGCACCCTTTCATGAATGCGACTCCCTTTCTGCAGGCAGCATGGACTGCTGTTAGTTTTTCATCTTCGACCTTTACACTTATATCATCGCACAGGAGTGCACATCCCGTGCATACATAATAATCATCGCTCAATTCCATTCCCCCGTAGAACTATGTCCTTTATACAAACTCTATGGCCTTTGTAGGACAGGTGTCTATACAGGCAACACAGAGTATTTTGTTCTCGCCAAAGCGTCTGCATTCCTGCACATTCATCGCCTTGACCACACCGTCCTCGACCTTTAGAATTACCTTATCAGATGTGGGAGCTTTACCGCTTCCGGCACCGGCAGGATCGGCAGCTACGTTCACGGGACAGGCGACCACACAGTTGCCACAACCTATGCATTTGTCCTCATGAACTATAAGCCCGGTTTCAGTAACATCTCCCACCGGAGTTATCATTTCCGAGAGTTTCTGGTAGTTCTCCTTATATTTGTCCTCGTTTACGAGTGGCTTACAGTCCTCCACCTTGAACTTGCGGGCAAGAAGGTCAACGGCAAATGCCATACATGTGGATTTCCCACACTCTTTGCAGTTGGTTTTCGGTAGAAGCTGGTATATTTCCATTACAGTTGCCATTTTGAGAACCTCTTACAGGTATATCTCTCATGCCTTAAAGAACAGAGAACAGTGGCAATTGCCCTCATTTTCGATCTCGTCCTCGTGATATACACAGGGGCAGATTATCTTGCGGTCTTCCTTGATATCGCCGGTCCTCAGTCTGCACGGACAGTATTGTTTCCCATGCTCATGCTTATTTCTGGAAAGCCCTTCAATGACCATGTGAAGCATCTCTTCATCCGGGTTTAAGATAAAACCCTTCTTCTTTGCGTATTTTGATGCCCATTCGTGTGTCTTTTCCATAATTGGTGCAAGTTCGGTCATAGATAATCTCCGATAAATCAGATTAGAAGTATGAAAGATATATTCCTGATATCCTTATTTATGAATTTCCCACAGGCGATAACATATGGTAACGTTTTATCAGTAAACAGAAGCCGACGTATAATCAAAAATAGAAAATAGAAGGTAGAATGTCTAATCTAGGCTTATAATAACCTGGTCTTCTCCGTCTGACGTGGCACCTTCACCACCAGGAAACGGAAGACAGAATCACTTTCGTTCATCAGCCGGTGGGGAATTCGTGCAAGACTGTCCACAAGCATATCCTTTGTGATTTTTTCCTGTTCGTCTCCTATTTCCACGATGCCTTCGCCTTCAAGTACATAGAAGAATGCGTCAACTGGAGTCGAATGTTTCTTTAACTTCTCTCCCGGCTTTAGTTCTATATGCATTACCTGTGCATGTTCCGTATCATAGAGTTTATTCACGGCGACCCCGTGAGGGTTATCCTTCTTCTCTGCATCTTTGTAATTTGTTATCTTCATATTTTCCACTTCCCTGAATATCATTATGTAAATATTAGCTTAGGAATGTTTTCCTGAAATAGTTTAAAGAAGGACCTTGAGGTCTTCTTCAACTGTTGCATTTGGCCTGATGTTGAACTGCTCGACCAGTACATTGAGTACGTTCGGTGAAACAAATGCCGGAAGCTTCGGGCCAAGCGTGATGTTCTTAACACCAAGGCTCAGCAGTGCGAGCAGTACAAGTACTGCTTTTTGTTCGTACCAGGCAATGTTATATGATACCGGCAGGTCATTAATATCTTCAAGTCCGAAGGCTTCGGCAAGCTTCTGTGCTATGACAACCAGCGAGTAGGAGTCATTACACTGACCTGCATCTATAACCCTCGGAATTCCGCCGATGTCTCCAAGGTCAAGCTTGTTATACCTGTACTTTGCACAGCCTGCAGTGAGGATTACGGTGTCTTCAGGAAGTGCTTCTGCGAAGTCGGTGTAGTAATCTCTTTCCTTGTGCCTTCCGTCACATCCTGCCATGACAATGAACTTCTTTATCTGTCCGGCTTTAACTGCCTCAATGATCTTATCAGCTACTGAAAGTGCGGAAACATGTGCAAACCCTCCCATGATAGTGCCTTCCTCTAGCTGCTCGGGTGGCTTGCATGCCTTTGCCTGCTCAATGATGGCTGAAAAATCCTTGGCTCCGTTCTCGTCTGGATTTATGTGTGTGACTCCATCGAATCCGACGATACTTGTTGTGTAGATCCTGTTGAGGTAGCTTTCCTTCGGTGGAACCAGACAGTTTGTGGTCATGAGTATCGGACCGTTGAACTTCTCGAACTCTTCCTTTTGTTTCCACCATGATCCGCCATAGTTGCCAACAAAGTTATCGTATTTCTTGAAGGCAGGATAGGAATTTGCAGGCAGCATCTCCCCGTGTGTGTAGACATCGACGCCTGTGCCCTGTGTCTGCTCCAAGAGCCGTTCCATGTCACGCAGGTCGTGTCCGCTTATGAGAATGGCAGGATTTTCACGAACTCCGATATTGACGGCCGTAGGTTCAGGGTTGCCGTAGGTGGTGGTATTTGCCTTATCGAGGAGTGCAAGCGTAGCAACACCCTTTGAACCACATTCCATAACCATTGGGACAAGTTCGTCAACTCCCATCTCGTCATCCATTGTAGCCAGGAGGGCATTTTCCATGAAAGCCATGATATCGTCGTCCCTGTAACCAAGCACACTTGCATGATGGGCATAAGCAGCTATACCTTTCAGACCGTAGGTCAGCAATTCCCTGAGAGAGCGAATATCCTCATTCTCGGTGGCAAGGATGCCTGTGTTTATGTTAGCCAGGCTTTCGGGTGTGACCTTTGCCATAAGCGGAAGCTCCTGACCTGCATTCGGGCTTGCTCCGAGAAGTTTCTCTTTGATCCACCTGGGGAATGAAGAGCCGGACTTTTCATCAATTACCTTTGCAGCGAGCAGTTTCTGTTTTATGCCGTCTTTTATCTCAAAGCCTTCACTGATAAGTCTTTCAAAATCCGTCTTACTGAAATTGGTATTTGTGACCGTAGCAAACATTCCATCAAGCATGAACTTGTCTGTCCTTGCGTCATTCAGGCCATTTGCCCTTGCCTTTGAGTTATAGAATGCAATGCTTTTCAGCAGATACATGAGATCATCCTGAAGGTCTGCAACATCGCCTTTCTTTCCACAAACGCCATTCTTTGTACATCCGGTTCCGTTAAGAGTTTCTTCACATTGGTAGCAGAACATATTTTTCACCATTTACTAATTGATATCTTTTGGATACCAGTATATTGGTGATACTGTGTTATAAGTAAGACAGTTTCCGATCGGATACTCCAGAAAGAGAGGATTATAGATTATTTAATTAAAAATAGGTGCATCAATCAGGTGTTTACCTTTTTTAACAAATGCAGGTTATCAGGCTATTGCCCTGTTTTAAAAATTAGCTTGTCATGGATTTTCTTGTTCCGGCAATTTTAAATAGGTTTTATTCAAGATCAATAGGTAGCAAAGTTTCTTTCCTTTTATCCAAAACTATATCTCATTCCACGTCGTCCATTCTTCAAAACAAGGAAAAATCAAAATGCGCATCGGAGTATACATATGTCACTGCGGCCTGAACATAGCCCATACCATTAACGTCGTTTCCCTTCAGGAGAAAGTGAACGATCTTGAGGACGCTACGGTTGTAAGGGACATCCAGTTCATGTGTTCTGATTCCGGACAGGAATCCATAATCAAGGATATCAAGGAAAACGAGCTTGATCGTGTGCTTGTTGCTGCATGTTCACCTCATTTGCATGAGCCTACTTTCAAGAGGGTGCTTACAAAGGCAGGTCTTAATCCTTTCCTTCTGGAAATGGTAAACATCCGTGAGCAGTGCTCATGGGTTCACCAGGAAGAGCCACAGATGGCCACCCAGAAGGCATTTGATCTTATCAGGATGGGTATTGCCAGACTGAAACTGCTCGATCCGCTGGAGATAGAGAAGGTCGAGGTCACAAAGGATGTGCTTGTGATCGGGGGAGGTGTTGCCGGTATCGAGGCCGCACTCACGCTTGCGGATTCGGGCTATCATGTCTACATGGTTGAGAAGGAGCCCACGATAGGTGGCAAGATGGCTCTGCTCAACGAGGTTTTCCCAACCAATGACTGTTCTATTTGTGTGCTCGCGCCCAAGATGACCGATGTGCAGAACCATCCGAACATAGATCTTATCACGATGGCCGAGGTCAGCGAGGTCACGGGTTCTGTGGGAAACTTCCATGTTACCGTTAAGCAAAAACCCCGGTATGTGGATGAGGACAAATGCAAGGGCTGTGTGGAAGAATGTGGTGGCGTATGTCCTGTTGAAGTTTCCAATCCATTCGACTTCGGACTTGGCAAGGCCAAAGCCATCAATATGCCAATCCCGCAGGCAGTGCCACAGGTAGTCTATATAGACAGTAAGTACTGCGTTGGCTGTGGCCTGTGCAAGCAGGCATGTCCGGCGGATGCCATCGATTATGAGCAGAAGGAGGAAACGCTGGAGTTCACTGTGGGTGCCATAGTGCTTGCAACCGGTTACAAGCTCTTTGATGCGTCACGCAAGCCGGAGTACGGTTACGGAATCTATCCCGATGTCATCACCAATATGGAACTGGAACGCCTGTTAAATGCTGCCGGTCCCACCAGGGGGAGGGTGCTTGTCCCGTCCACCGGAGATGTTCCGCACAAGGTTGCATTCATCCAGTGTGTGGGTTCAAGGGACGAGAAGGTGGATAATCCATATTGTTCCAGGGTCTGCTGCATGTCCAGCATGAAAAATGCCCAGTTGCTCAAGGAACGCTATCCTGACATGGATATTACCATTCATTACATTGACATCCGTGCATCCGGTGAGATGTACGAGGAATACTATATAAGGACCCAGTCCATGGGTATCAACTTCACTCGTGGCAGGGTTGCAGAGATACTGCCGGAAGATAGCGGAAGACTTAGTCTGCGTTATGAGGATACACTTGCAGGTGAGATACATGAAGACCCGTATGATATGGTAATTCTGGCAACAGGTATGGAAACCGTATCGGATGCCGACCAAATCTCCCGTGTGCTGAATCTGACTACACGTTCTGACCGTTTCTTTTCAATAGCCCATCCCAAGATGCGTCCGGTTGATTCTCATGTAAAGGGAATCTATATAGCAGGATGCGCCTCCGGACCCAAGGAAATACAGGTTTCCATAGCCCAGGGCAGTGCAGCAGCCTCCAAGGTAATGCAGTTGCTCTCAAAGGGTGAGCTGGAAAGCGATCCGCTCAGTGCACATGTTAATCCTGATGCATGTATCGGCTGTTCCATCTGTGCCGATGTGTGTCAGTTCAATAAGATCAGTATGATTGACCACAAGGCTGTTGTGGATGAGCTTTCCTGCATGGGATGCGGTGCATGCAGTGCATCCTGTCCGTCAGATGCCATATCCATGCGTAACAGTACTGACGAGCAGATCTTCTCGCAGATACGTGCAGCCACCGAGGTCAAGTCCCAGTTCCCCCTTATAATCGCATTCCTGTGTAACTGGTGCAGCTATAAGTGTGCCGACCTTGCTGGCACATCACGGGTTCAATATCCGAGCAATATCAGGACAATCAAGGTCATGTGTGCAGGACGTGTTGATCCTGCATTCGTGCTCGAGGCATTTGAACAGGGTGCCGACGGTGTGCTTGTAGCAGGTTGCAGGCTTGGTGAGTGTCACTATATCTTTGCCAATTACAATGCAAAGCACAGGATGGAAGCCCTTCAGGAAGTATTGAAGGACATAGGCATCGATCCCGAAAGGCTGAAGGTGGAATGGTTATCCGCTGCCGAAGGTGAGAAATTTGCAAACACGATTGAGGACATGGTTGAATATCTGGAAAAGATCGGTCCTATAGGTTCCGAACTGCTGGAGGAGCCCCAATGACTGAAAAACGTGAGGACAATTGCGAGGAAGATTCACTGACAGTTATAAGGGAAATGGATGTGGAAGATACACATTTCATCTACAAGCTGATAACCGATGAATCAGTCAAGTTCCTTGATTATGATTACAAGCGCTGTATTGGCTGTGGTCTCTGTGTCGGCCTGTGCCCCACAAAGGCACTGGAACTCGGTCCCATGCAGGAGATATCCACTGGCCTTGATGCTCCGCCTGTGACACTTGATCTTGATAAGTGCACTTTCTGTTCAATGTGTGCAAGTTTCTGTCCGGTAAAAGCATTCAAAATGACATCAGAAGGTGATTTCCCGGAACATGAGAAGTTCCCGGAATTCGATTCATATGTCAGGATGAACGAGAAATGCCTGCCATGTGCCCTCTGCAAAGCATCATGTCCCGAGGATGCCATTGATGTGGAATTCACCTTCCCGAAAAAAGAGGAGATAGCATTATTCAAAGAAGATGCCGAAGGTGAGATCGAGATTGATACCGATAAATGTAACTTCTGCGGCCTGTGTGCGGAGTTCTGTGATGCTTTCCTTCTGATCGAGAAAGAACCGACTCCGACCGACCCCACGCCTTTTGAGCTCCTGCTTGTGGACGAGGACAAATGTGATTACTGTGTGCTGTGTCAGGATCTCTGTCCCGAGGATGCTATCACGGTCAAGGGTGAAAAAAGAGGTGAAGCTCCGCAGATAGAAGGCAATGTTACAGTTGACGATGATAAATGCACACGTTGTACATGGTGTCAGGTAGTCTGTCCCTACGAGGCGGTCGACCTCAGGAAACCTTTTGAGGGTGAGCTTCGGCTGGTGGATGCGAATATAAATAAATGTGATCCGCAGGGATGTCATGGCTGTTTTAACGTATGCCCGTCCCATCTCTGGTACGTTCCCGAGGATGGCGATGCTAAGATTGCGGTGAAGGAAGACTACTGTATCTACTGTGGGGCCTGTGTCAATGCATGTCCCAAGGACGTTATGACTGTCTCACGCAGTGAAGTAGCCCATACTGAGATTCCTGATTCTCCATGGGCGGACCAGTGGCGCGATGCCGTAGATTCAATGATCACCGGAAAACGAAAACTTCCTGATACATCGCGGACACTTGAGGTCGGTAAGGAAGCTCCCAGGGAGCATGTTGAGGTTGAATTCCCCGAGGTTGATGGTTCCCTGCTCAAACTTGCCAAAGAACGTATTGAAAAAGCAAGGCCTGTACTTACAAGTCCGAAGATAAGGAAGATGCTGGAAAGCAAGCCTGCTTCCGAAGTTAGGGAAGAGTTCAGCAAAAGGACCGGGTCCGAAGACGAACAATAACTTTATACATGCTTATGCATTTTCATGTGTATCTTTAAGGACAGATTCACAATATCATATACTGCTATGATTATCCTGATAAATTGATTGATACTAATATTGGTGATATTTTCCATGAGTGACAAATTCGATTATGCCGGACTCGGTTTGAAATGTGGTCTTGAGATACATCAGCAGCTTGATTCCAAACAGAAACTCTTCTGCCGATGCCCTACACAGATCAGGGAAACCGGTGAGTCGACCTATGAATTCTTCCGTTACCTGCGTCCGACTGCAAGTGAGATGGGTGAGACCGACAGGGCTGCACTGGAACAGTCCAAACTCAAGCGCAAATATGTCTACAAGGGCTACGACACCACCTGCCTGGTGGAAAACGATGATGAGCCACCCAAGGAGCTTGACAGGGAAGCCCTGGATATCGCGCTGAGCATAAGCAAGCTCCTGAAAATGAAACCCGTTGACCAGGTGCATGTAATGCGTAAGATCGTTGTGGACGGTTCCAATACATCCGGTTTTCAGAGAACGGCTTTTCTCGGAAAGGACGGTCATCTTGACACTTCAGTAGGACCTGTAGGTGTCGGTGTACTCTGTCTGGAGGAGGAAGCATGCCAGAAGATAGAGGACAAGGGTGATTCTATCATATATTCCCTTGACAGGCTGGGTATTCCGCTTGTTGAGATCGGCACGGATCCTGATATCATCTCTCCTGCACATGCAAAGGAGACCGCACAGCAGATCGGTATGCTCCTGCGCTCAACAGGGAAGGTCAAACGAGGACTTGGGACCATCCGTCAGGATGTTAATATCTCCATTGCAAAGGGTGCCAGGGTTGAACTTAAAGGTGTACAGGCACTGGATATGATCGAGACAATTGTCGAGCGGGAGGTCGAACGTCAGGTCAATCTGCTTGAGATCCGTGACGAGCTGCTGGAAAGAGGTGCTTTGGCCTGTGATACTATCTTCGATGTCACCGACCTTTTCAAAGAAACAAAGTCCAAGGTCGTAAAGAAAGCATTGAAAAAGGGCAAGGTGCTTGCCGTCCTGCTTCCGGGATTTGCCGGTTTTGTGGGCAGGGAGGTACAGCCCGGCAGGCGTCTGGGTACGGAGTTTTCCGACCGCGCCAAGACATCAGGTGTTGGCGGCATATTCCATACTGACGAGCTTCCCAAGTACGGCATAAGCGAGGATGAAGTAAGTTCACTTCGTGAGACCGTGGGAGCCGGTGAAAATGATGCTGTAGTTATGGTAGCAGATTCTGAAAAGCGTGCCAGGGGTGCCATGGAAAGTGTGATCATAAGAGCACGTGAGACCCTTGAGGGTGTACCCGAAGAAACAAGGCGTGCGCTGCCTGACGGGAACAGCTCTTACCTGAGACCTCTTCCCGGTGCTGCAAGGATGTATCCTGAAACCGATGTTCCACAGACTGAAGTCTCAGAGGAATATTTCCTTTCAGTGGAAGTACCGGAGCTGCTGACCGAGCGTGCAAAACGCTTTGAATCCGAATTTGATCTGCATAAGGAACTTTCCGAGAAGATAGTCTATTCAACTTATCTTCCTCTTTTTGAGGATATGATGCAACGTTTTGCCCAAAATCAGAACATCAATGCGACCCTTGTAGTCAGGACACTCACCGGAACACTTCCCGAACTCAAACGTGACGGTGTGGAGATCGATAATCTTGATGATCATCATTTCATTGATGTATTTACACTCGTTGCAAACGGGGACATCTCAAAGGAAGCAATCGACCAGGTGCTTCGGGAAATGGCAGCAGATCCGTCTATGAGTGCCGAGGATGCGGCAGATAAACTTGGTCTAGGAGGAGTTGATACCGAGAGTATCGAAGCTTTCATTGATACTGTGATCAGCGAAAGGGAGGAATTCGTCAGGGAAAAGGGTCTTGCAGCAATCGGTCCTCTTATGGGTCCGGTGATGGCCGAGTTCAGAGGTAAGGTTGACGGAAAACTTGTGAGTGATATCCTAAAACAAAAGATTAATAAATATATAAATTGAATATATATTTTTAATGTACTCTTTCCCACACCTTCTTCCACCCAAAAAAGCAGCCTGTCTGGTACTTGCTGCTATTGTATCTTTATTGCTGATCCATGCGGCATCAGCCGAAATGTATGTCAATGAAAATGTTCAGTTGACCAACGATTCCAACTACAACCACCCATCCTGGAGCCCGGATGGGGAAAAACTGGTCTTTGCTTATGATCAGGCTATCTGGAGCATGAATGCTGATGGCTCGGGCAGGAAGAAACTATATGATAACCTCGCATGGGAAGGGGATCCTGTATACAATCATAACGGAAGCAGGATATATTATGCCACCGAGAGCAAGAAAGCCTATTCTGCACGTTATACCAGCATACACGTGATGGATGCTGACGGCGGTAATGTTGTAAAGCTCACGGAAAGCGCGGATGCTAAGGATCCTGTTGTAAGTCCCGACGGAACGAAGATCGCTTATGTTTCAAGACTTGCCGGCAACTATGATGTATGGATCATGGATACGGACGGTTACAACAATGAAAGGCTGACCGACAGTCAGGGTGATGAAAGCTCTCCTTCATGGAGCCCCGATGGCAGCAAACTGGTTTACTCACTTGAAGGTGCCATACTTGTCCAGGAAACGGATTCCGTAAAACCGACAGTGTTGCTGGATAATTCCTATGATAATGTGGAACCATCTTTCAGTTCAGACGGGAATATGATAATCTTCTCATCGGATCAGGGTGGGGACTATGATATCTGGATCATGGGTGCAGACGGTAAAGGTTTCACCATGCTGACATCCGTGTCGTCCAATGAAAGGGCACCTGCGTGGAGTCCTGATGGGAGCAAAATTGCCTATGTTTCCAATGAGGACGGAGAGTATAATATATGGATAATGGATCTGAAAGATCAGAATCTGCAATTGCAGGAAGAAGAGGAAGAAATAGTTGATACTGAACAAAGGCAAATGAATCCTTATATTGACAGGATAAGATTGTTTGCCAATGAGAACCCCAGGGATTTCATTATTTCAGTGCTTATAATTTCATTCCTGCTTGTCAGTCTTATCGTTTATTCGTTCCTCCGGAAGATTCGCTGATCTAAGTTCCTGAACCTTTTTTATTTTTATATTAATACCGTTCACACCTGCAATCCATCGTAATACTTATAGCCTATTCCTTACATGTAGACGCAGGTTCGTACAATGAATGCAGTATTAGGATTAGAAGATGGGACTATTATAAAAGGCACTGGCTTCGGTGCCGAAGGTATCGTTTCCGGGGAACTTGTTTTTACTACTCAATATACTGGTTATGAGGAGGCTCTGACCGACCCCTCCTATAAGGGTCAGATCCTGATGTTCACCTATCCTCTCATCGGCAATTACGGCGTCAGCGAAAGCTGTTTTGAATCTGACGGAGTAAAAGCCGAAGGTCTTGTTGTGAGGGAGGCTTGTCCCGAGCCATCCCACCACCTCTCAAAGAAGACCATTTTCCAGATGATGGAGGATGCAGGTAAACCCGGTATCGCAGGTGTCGACACACGTATGCTTACTATAAAGACACGTGAGCATGGAACAATGCGTGCGGCCCTGATCAATGGAAGTGATGACGGAGAAGAGGCTGTAAGACTGGCAAGAGAGCAGCCCAGGATCTCGGAGATCGACCTGATCTCAAAGGTCACTTGTCCTGAACCTTTCAGGATAGAGAGCCCATATAGGGATCCCTCAAATCCTGTACATGTAGTGCTCATGGATTTCGGAAGAAAGTTGAGTATAGAAAGGAGCCTGCTGTCCAGAGGTATCGATGTGACGGTTGTTCCGGGTACAGCTTCAACATCCGAGATCGAAGCATTTGAGCCAGACCTGCTCTTTTTATCCAACGGTCCGGGAGATCCACAGCAGGCAGTCAAAGGAATAGAGGCAGTAAATAAGTTCTCAGGAGAGTTGCCTATAGTAGGTATCTGCCTGGGACACCAGATCATATCACGTGCACTTGGTGCGGATACATATAAAATGAAGTTCGGACACAGGGGTGCAAACCAGCCTGTAAAGGATTTCGAAACCGGGATCGTACATATAACATCACAAAATCATGGTTTTGCTGTTGATGCGGATACCTTTGAAGATGCGGAAGTCAGGATAACCCAGATGAACGCCAACGACAAAACGGTCGAAGGTGTAGCACACAAGAATCTCGATATTGTAAGTGTTCAGTATCACCCTGATGCGCATCCTGGTCCCCTTGATTCCGAGAAGCTTTTCTTTGACAGGGTTTTCAAAATGGCCGGAGGTAAGAAATAATGCCAAAACGTACGGATATTAAAAAGATTCTTCTTATTGGTTCAGGTCCTATTATGATCGGGCAGGCGGCAGAGTTCGATTTCTCTGGTAGCCAGGCCTGCCGGTCTCTTAAGGAAGAGGGTCTGGAAGTCGTGCTAGTAAACTCCAACCCTGCGACCATCATGACAGATCCTGAAATGGCGGATGCGGTCTATATCGAACCACTCGATGTCAAGGCTGTTGAGAAGATCATTGAGAAGGAAAGACCCGATGGTATCATTGCAGGTATCGGAGGTCAGACAGGTCTCAACATCACAAGTGAACTCGCAGAACACGGTGTTCTTGAGAAGTATAATGTAGAACTTCTGGGAACCCCATTGGAAGCGATAAAAAATACTGAGGACCGTGAGCTCTTCAAGCGTAAAATGGAAGAGATCGGGGAGAAAGTACCCCGCAGCAGGGCAATATCCACACTAAAGGAAGCAGAGGAGCTTATCGATGAGCTAGGACTTCCGCTTATCATCCGTCCCGCATACACACTCGGTGGTGCAGGTGGCGGTATAGCCCATTCAAGGGAAGAACTGCTGGAGATTACAGAAAGGGGTCTTCGCCGCAGCCGTATCAGTCAGGTACTGATCGAGGAGAGCGTACTCGGCTGGAAGGAATTTGAGTATGAGGTCATGCGTGATGCAAATGATACATGTATAGTAATCTGTAACATGGAGAACCTGGACCCCATGGGAGTTCACACGGGTGAATCCATGGTGGTTACACCATCCCAGACACTCAGCGATGACGAGCATCAGATGCTCAGGACCGCTGCGATCAAGATCATCAGGGCTTTCGGAATTGAAGGCGGTTGTAATATCCAGTTCGCTGCAAAGGACGGAGAATATCGTATTGTGGAGGTCAATCCACGTGTGTCGCGCTCATCCGCACTTGCTTCAAAGGCAACCGGTTATCCGATCGCCAGGGTCACAGCCAAGATCGCAATCGGTATGGCACTGGACGAGATTCTCAACGATGTTACAAAGCAGACACCAGCATCATTTGAGCCAACCATCGACTACATTGTCACAAAGATACCAAGGTGGCCATTTGACAAGTTTGTAACTGCAGACAAGACCCTTACCACTTCAATGAAGAGTACCGGAGAGGTAATGGCTATCGGTCGTACCATTGAGGAGTCACTTCTGAAGGCAGTACGTTCACTGGATATCGATATGGACTTAGGTTCCGATGAATGGTCTTCAAGTGAGATCAAGACCCTGCTCAAAACTCCGACAAGCGAGCGTCTGTTCGTTATATATCACGCCCTGAGCAATGGTTTTTCCATAGAAGAAGTCTCTGACTTAAGTGGTTTTGATGTATTCTTCCTCAGGAAGATCAAGAACATCGTTGACATGGAAAAGAAGATAAAAGACGCCGGTTCCTCAGAAAAAATACTTGACGATCTGCTTTGTGATGCAAAACGCATTGGTCTGACCGATGCACGTATTGCGGAACTTACAGGAAAACGCCGTGAGGAGATCAATGACCAGAGGCGGGCAGCAGGTGTAAAGTCCACCTACAAGATGGTAGATACCTGTGCGGCCGAATTTGCTGCAGCAACCCCTTATTATTATTCATGCTACGAGCAGATGTGCGAAGCAGAGCCGTCTGACCGTAAGAAGATACTGATACTTGGTTCAGGTCCAATACGTATCGGGCAGGGAATAGAGTTCGATTACTGTACCGTACATGCGGTAGCGGCCATACGCGAGGCAGGTATTGAGGCACATATCATCAACAACAATCCGGAAACAGTCTCAACTGACTACGACACATCCGACAAGCTCTTTTTCGAGCCTCTGACGCTGGAAGATGTAATGAACGTCATCGATAAGGAGAACCCTGACGGTGTGCTCGTACAGTTCGGTGGACAGACCTCGGTTAACCTCGCACTTCCCCTTGAAAAAGAACTTCAGAGGCGCAGCGATCTCAAGACGAAGATTCTCGGCACATCCCCTGCGGATATAGATGTTGCAGAGAACAGGGAAAAGTTCAATCAGATGATGAACAAACTGGGAATCAACCAGCCGGATGCCGGTTATGCAACTTCACAGGAACAGGCCATCGAGATATCATCGAGAATCGGCTTCCCTGTACTCGTAAGACCATCATATGTGCTGGGTGGCCGTGCAATGGAGATCGTTTACGATCAGACCGACCTTGAACGCTATATGCGTGAAGCTGTGAGAGTATCTCCTGAACATCCGATTCTCATTGACGATTTCCTTGAAGGAGCCGTGGAGATCGATGTGGATGCAGTGTGTGACGGTAAGGATGTACTCATCGGTGCAATCATGGAACACATCGAGGAAGCCGGTGTGCATTCCGGAGACTCTGCATGTGTAATTCCGCCACAGTCACTGTCAGAGGAAGTTCTTGAAATAGTACGCGATTACACCCGCAAGATCGCACTTGCACTTAATGTGAAAGGTCTTGTTAATATTCAAATGGCCAAGAGGGGCGATAAGATATATGTCCTCGAAGCAAACCCACGTTCAAGCAGGACAATACCATTCGTATCCAAGGCGGTAGGTCTTCCACTGGCAAAGATCGCTGCCAGGGTGATTATGGGAGAGAGCCTGAAGGACCTCGGTTATACGGCCGATAAGGAACCCGAGGTCAAACACGTCTCCGTTAAGGAAGTACTCCTGCCCTTCGACAAGCTCCCCGGAGCTGACCCGATACTCGGTCCCGAGATGAAGAGTACGGGTGAGGTCATGGGTGTGGACCCGGATTACGGCAGGGCTTTCTTCAAGGCACAGCTCAGTGCTGATAACCTGCTGCCACTCACAGGTAAGGTCTTCCTCTCAGTCAGGGATGAGGATCAGGAACAGCTTGTGGATGTGGCAAAGAAGCTCAGGGGTGCGGGAATCGAGCTGCTGGGTACTAAAGGTACCGCAGATTCACTTGCTGAACACGGAATTGAGATGGGTATCGTGAAGAAGGTCCATGACGGCAGTCCGAATGTGATCGATATGATGCGCCGCTATGAGGTTGCACTTGTCATTAACACTCCCAAGGACAAACAGGCACGTGAGGACAGCTCAAGGATTCGCCGTGCTGCGGTTGACTTCAAGGTGCCGTACATCACTACAATCCAGGCGGCAATCGCTGCATCCAATGCGATCGTTTCAATGAAGAATGGTGAAGGTGCGGTAAAATCTATAAATGAGTACCACAGGGAAATGATGAGTTCTTAATTCTATAAAGGAAGGATAGGAGTTTTCATATGACAAAGAAAGTTGTACTTGCTTATTCAGGCGGGCTTGACACCTCTGTGTGTATCCCGCTGATCAAAGAGGAATACGGCTACGATGAGGTAATCACAGTTGCCGTTGATGTGGGACAGCCTGAGGATGATGTAAAACAGGCTACAGAGAAGGCACAGAAGATCAGTGACAAGCATTTCACCCTTGATGTGCGTGATGAGTTCGTGAAGGACTACATCTTCCCTCTTATCAAGGCCAACGGAGACTATGAGGGCTATGTGATGGGAACTTCCATCGCCCGCCCGCTCATTGCCAAAAAGGTTGTTGAGATCGCAGAGCAGGAAGGCGCTGTTGCACTTGCGCACGGATGTACCGGCAAGGGTAACGACCAGCTGCGTTTCGAGGCAGTGTTCCGAATGACAGACATGGATGTCATCGCACCAATGAGGGATATGAACCTCACCCGCGAGTGGGAGATTGAGTATGCCAAGAAACATGGCATCCCTGTTGGTGTAACAACCGCAAAGCCCTGGAGTGTTGACGAAAATATCTGGAGCCGCAGCATCGAGGGAGGTAAGCTCGAAGACCCAGGATTCATCCCGCCGGAGGAGATCTACCAGTGGACGGTTTCACCTGAAGCAGCACCAGAGGGCAAGACCCTTGTAATTGGCTTCGAGAACGGTGTCCCGGTATCCCTTGACGGCGAAAAGATGGGCGGTGTGGAGCTTATCGAAAAGCTCAACGAGATCGCAGGTTCACACGGTGTCGGCAGGACGGATATGATCGAGGATCGTGTACTCGGACTCAAAGCACGTGAGAACTACGAGCACCCAGCAGCCACAGTGCTCCTGACAGCCCACAGGGACCTTGAGAAGCTGGTTCTCACAAGAGCAGAACTCAAGTTCAAGAAAGGTGTGGACGAGCAGTGGTCAGAACTTGCCTACTACGGCCTTGTGGACGAACCACTCTACCATGACCTGAATGCCTTCATCGACAGGACCCAGGAACGCGTAACAGGCACTGTCACCGTGAAACTTCACAAGGGCAGCGTTATCATACTCGCAAGGACATCCCCGTACGCCCTCTACTCAGAGGACCTAGTATCCTTCGACAGCGCCACCATCGACCAGAAGGACGCCGAAGGATTCGCAAAGTATCATGGCTTCCAGGCCAGGATGTTCAGGAAGGTTGTTGAGAAGTGAAGTTCATCTTCACTTTCTAACTCTTTTTGTATTATTTTTTTTGTATGCTTAAATAAAGTCTTAGTCTTCAGTTTTTCCTTTTATAAGGGATTCAGAATTTTTACCATAATACAATGGACTTGCATTATCATTATCTTTTAACCATTGAATGTATCCATCTATCGCTGGCCCAGCATAATTTATGGCAAACTCCATTCCAAAAATTGAAAGAACAAAATAAAGCTCCCCAACTTCTGTTTTAAAAATATCAAATTCGTGGACAACTTGTACTTTATTCCCATTTTCGTTAATCCAGAGCTTGTCGGGGTCATGTATTCTACGGGAATAAAAAGGCCATTCATTATTTTGTGCGTAACGTGCATGATTCCGTAGTGAATCTAATTGTATCTCATTTACAAGGTATTCTATGCCCGCAGGATTTTTGATTAATTTTTGGGCCATAGCTTCTAACGCGACCTTTGCCAAAAACCTTGAAACAACTGGACCAACTGGCAATGGTGCACCGGCTGGAATCATAACTTTCCCCTCTTTTGTATTTTTTGCATATTCAAATGCTGTAGGACAGAGTTCAATTGAAAACAAATATGGATCCTTCATTCTCTTGATGACCGTGGCGGGATAATTGGACCCAATCGTTGCCTCAACAGGTGGAATGTTGCCTCTTTTACTCGGTATTATTTGATGAAAGCGAAGAATTTTCATAACTTCCAAATCTAAAAAAGGCTTTTCAACCTTCCTTGAAAAATAATTGTTGCATTTGTCGCAAACCACTCCTTTAGGAAGAATGTGTGATTCGTTTCCAAGTGATTCGGGTATAATATGTTCAATACTTCTAGAATCATTAGAGTCGTGTTTACAAAATATACACTGCATATTTAAACCATTAATTTTTTTTATATGGGTGAAATATGCTTTTTACTACAATTTAACTTTTTGATAGGACAATCCTAATTTTCATCCATACTCATCATTCTATCTTTAACAAATTGATTCTTCTTCGACAATGATTATAAATATAATGATTACAAAAATAATCATTATGGACTTCTACAACCGAGAGAAGGAACTCGCCTTAATGTCCCTCCTCGACAAAAGCAAGCCGTCCTTCTTGGTAATAACCGGCAAACGAAGGGTCGGGAAGACTGAGCTTATCAAACAGTTCAGCAAAAACCGGCAAGCAATCTACTTCTTCGTGGACAGCAACAAGAGCATCGATATACTCATGGACGAGTTTGACAGGCTGCTCAGGGAGGAGATGGACCTGCCAGATTACATAAATGTTAAGGAGCCTGAGAATTTCCTCAAATTCATCACATCCTATGACAGGGATTTGGTGATAGCAATCGATGAGTTCCAGAGATTTCTCAAGGTCTATCCTCCTTTCATCACCCAGCTACAGAGATACTGGGACATGAAGGCGGACAATTGCAGGGTCTTTCTCATCGTGTCGGGATCTTCCATCGGCATGATACGAAAGATCTTCATCGAGGCGAAGGCTCCGCTCTTCAAGCGTGCGGACAACATCCTGACCCTACGGTCATTCACTGTCCGCGAAACCTTTACAATGCTTGATGGCATGGGTATCACGGACCTGCAGGAAAAGCTGAACCTGTATTTCCTTTTCGGAGGAACTGTTTACTATTACCGACTCTTTGAAAAGTACCAGTGCACGGGATTTCTTGATGCTCTTGAAAAACTCGTGTTCAGCGAGTTCGCACCTTTGAAGGACGAGGTAAGGGACATACTCATCGAGGAATTCGGCAAGGAGCACTCCACATATTATGAGATAATCTCTGCTATATCACAGGGAAAGTGTTCCATGAGTGAAATATCGGAGATGACACACGTATCTTCAAGTTCACTGTCGCCTTATTTCTATGATCTCACAGACCTTCTTGGGATAGTGGAATATCGGATACCTGTAACGGACAGTCCTAAAAAAAGCAAGAAAGGCAAGTATTTCCTCAAGGATAATTTCTTCAGGTTCTATGGCCGTTTCATATATCCTGCACTAAGCCAGTACATGGCAGGTAATTACGATCCGATAATGGAAAAGGTCCTGCAGCAGTGGCAGAGCTACACAGGCAAATTATTCGAGGATATTCTCAGGGAACTGATTACAGATAATATCATTTCCGAATATCCCGATGTTGGAAGCTGGTGGAACAGAAGGGGAGATGAGGTCGATATTCTGGCTATAAACCGCGAAAACAGAAAGGTTCTGGCAATTGAGATAAAGAACAAGGAACTTACCGGGAATGAAGCAAGGCGTATTCTTAACTTTACTGCAGATAAGGTTAAACTGGTTGGAGAACTATCCGGGATGGATGTCAGGATAGGGGTTGCTGCAAGGACGGTAGAAGACCGTGAATCACTAGAGAAAGAAGGTTTTGGTGTGTGGGAATTGGAAGATTTTCTGTAGGATTGTATCCTTTCACCCCATAACCCTCTCAACATCCCCCAGATCAAACAACAATACTCCCTTCTCCTCAGCAAACTCCTTCGCTTTCTGAGTGAATCCTGCCCTTGAAATAACAGCAAAGTATTCCTTCCTGTCCCCGTTGTACCACTGGACATATCTGGCCTTGTTCATCAGGTCTGCTATTATGTCGGGTCCAATTTTCTGGTGTTGCCACTTGCATTCGCAGAACAGTATCTCCTTTGTGCTGTTGTTGATGGCTGCCAGATCAATTTCGTAGTTGTTCTTTCCGGGCTCGCCCCTGAACTTGCCCCA
The DNA here is from genome assembly GCF_013388255.1 of Methanolobus zinderi. Classification (NCBI taxonomy): domain Archaea; kingdom Methanobacteriati; phylum Methanobacteriota; class Methanomicrobia; order Methanosarcinales; family Methanosarcinaceae; genus Methanolobus; species Methanolobus zinderi. Next base: position 1,551,959 of record NZ_CP058215.1, on the reverse strand, counting down.
TTGGAGTCCAATCTTCTCGAAGGTAAAGGGAAGACGATCCTGCCTATTCATTTCCAGCAGGAACTGTTTGCTTATGTCTTCAAATATCGGGGCTGTAAAGGTATCCAGTTCGTTTTCTATTTTTCCAAGCACTCTTTCATAATTTCCAATTTCAAGTTCCGAAAAGGATGGATACACGAACCTGAACCAGAACCTGAAGAAATTATCGTTAATCCGGTAGATTGCCTTTCGGGATGAAGGTTTGTCACATACCGGAATTTCTTTTTTGACCAGATCGAGATCATTGATCAGAATATTAAGATAGTAATCAATGGAAGTTGCCTTTATACCTGAAGCTGTTGCAATTTCCGAGGACTTAGAAACGCCGGAGGCTATGTTCTTCAATATGTTGAAATAGGTATTGCTTTCCTTAAGTTCGGTTTTGAGCAGAACCTCAGGTTCATTGTATAACACACTTGTTCTTGAAAGTGTTTTAACTATAAGTTCCTGCAAATTGGCAGACTCGACTTCTTCCAGATACTTTGGCGTACCGCCATAGATCGTATAGACGTACACTCTCATTTCTACAGGCAGATTCGGGAACCATTTACTCAGTGCATCAAACCTGAAAGCATCAAAAGGAATCTGTCCGGTCCTCCTGCCGTATAGCGGAGAAGCATATTCGAATATCTGATGCATCATTCCGATGGAAGAGCCTGATACCACCAGGAATAGCTTGGAATCTGCAGCTGATTTGTCTATATGTTTCTGCAAATATGAGAATACACTGTTATTGATTCGTGATAATCTCTGGAACTCATCAAAAAGGACGATGACTTGCTCTTTCTGAGACTTTATAAACAGCTTCTCGAATATCTCGTCCCAGGAAGGCAATCCCAAAAAAGCTATGTCAAGTTTTTCATAGAATACCCTGGCAATCTCCATTCTGGTATCTTCATCATTAAGCTCGGGAACCAGCACATAACAGTATTTTGATTTTCCTTTGAGGAATTGTTCAAGGAAACGGGTTTTTCCGAGTCTTCGTCGTCCGATAACAGAAATAAATCGGAAATCTTTCTTTGAGAATTCATTTTCAATATATCCAAGTTCATTCTCACGATTTATGAATTCAGACTTTATTGTCACAACAATAATTGTTGTCACAATAATATTTATCATTTACGACCTTTATCAGGAATACAACATTTATTTAATACTCTCAATTTGTGTTAGTCCAGGTTTCAGTTGCTGATATTAAAATGATTAAAAACATAATGATTACAAAAATAATCATTATTCTATTCTGAGATGATTGAAGAGTTGCCTTAAAACTCTCATACAACAACAAGATTATTGTCTCAACAATAATTGTATTCACAATAATTTTTAACATCTGAAATCCTTATCCTGAAACAAACTTTAGATTAAAATTTATCTTCAACCACCACTCTTATATCCCCTCCACCAAAAAGCTAAATCAGGGATTACCGGAGGGGAAAATTGTGGTAAAAGTCAACAGAGATAGCACTGCATTCATCTTAGTAGATGCACAGAACTTCGTTCTTCATGAGAAAGGAACTGCTGCCCGGTGGGAAGCCTGGAAATTCGCACGGGAAAAGGGGATTATTGAGAGTACGGCCAAAGCCATGGAAAGATTCAGGGCTGAAAGAATACCCATAATCTATGTGAATATGGAGCTGCGGCCCCAGATATCAAAGGAATTGAATGCGAACCTGCCTAACATCGATTTCTGGAAGCCGATCAAGGAACTGGATTTTACAAAAATAAGCCGCGAGGAAGGAGCATTCCAGGGGAGGGTTATCGATGAGTTTGCACCTCATTACGAAGATCTGATAGTCGCCAAACACCATACTATGGATGGTTTTCACAACACGGACCTCGACAGGATACTAAGGTCCTTGAACCGTGATACACTGCTATTTGGAGGTGCCATCACGAATCTCTGTGTCGAAGGCACGGTAAGGGGAGCTTTCGACAGGGGATATGATAGTGTTGTGCTGAGTGACTGTGTGGCTTCAGTAAGTGACGGGGCACAGGATTTTGCCCTGGATTTTATTTTCCCGAAATTCGGCAGGGTATGTACTTCTGAGGAGCTTGAGATTGTGTGATTATTTAATCAGTTTTTTAGAAAAGTAGTGTCAAGTTAATGGGGATGTAATGAAAATAACTTTGTCTATCTTTCTTGCCAACATCACTTTGGGATATATCTGATTCTCTTGCCACAAGCCATACAGAAATTTCCATCTCCGGGCATTGTACTTTCACAGAAAGGACATGAGATGATTTTTGAGCCAATATTGGAGCGCTGGACCACAGAATCCTGTATATGTGTTTCTATCCTGTCACCGTAATGTATATTCTGGATAACTGGACTTTTGGCAGTATCTGGTGTCAGATTCTGTTCTTTTTGTTTTGTATTTCTTGTCTTTTTCCTACGGGAACTCATGACGATAAGGAGTAAAAACCCCACAATTATAGTTCCGGGGAGCAGGATTCTAATTTCTAATGAGTTACTTGAAGTAACAGACGAACTTGCTGCAGATGAGCCACTGACAGTTGCACTGACTTTTTCTGTAAAACTCAGACTGTCCATTGATATTGATACAGAAGTCGTTTCTCCATCATTTACTGTAACGGATCTGTCTATATCTTTGTAGCCTTCCTTTGTCAGGCGAACATTATACTTTTCAGGAGAAATCCCTTTAAGCAACAGAGGTGTCACACCTTTATACGTGCCTGCAAGATATACGCTTGCACCGGTTGGTGTGGAATCGATTTCGATGTTTCCATTTTCCCTGACCATTTTCTTTGAATAAGTAGTTGAAGCTCCGGCTGTAATGTAAAATGAATCAGAGATATCCCTGTACTCATTCATGCTTAATGAGATTGTATGAGAACCCGGTTTAAGTGAATCCACCTTCATTGGGCTGGTTCCTGCATATTTTCCGTCTATATTTACAGAAGCGCCTTCTGGATTGGTTGATATGCTGACGCTTCCAGTTTTCTGTGTAAGCTTCTTTGAGACTGAACTTATTGAACCAGCTACGACATTTACACTGGTACTAATGTCGTTGTAGCCATCTTTTTTAAGTAATATATTATGTTGACCTTTCATTATGCTGGAAATGGTCATTGGCGATTTGCCTGTATATTTTCCATCAAGATATATATCAACATCAGAAGGAGTAGTTGTAACATCAATTTTTCCATAAGGATTCTTAACGGTAAAATACTGTTCATCCTGTATGTAATATGGCCCGAAAGTGTTGATATTAAGCAGATCCATCTCATAGTACTTAACCGTGACATAAATAGTACGGGTTCCTGATGCCGCACTTTTACTTAATTCGACAGGGAAATAGAACGACTTACTTGAGCTTTTATCAATTCTTGATGTCCCTTGAGATGATGATTCTACTACAGTTCCGCTGGCTGGTGATATCTGGACCGATACAGTGACATCCTTCACCCAGTCGCTACCTCCAATCTCTGAAACCTGAACGGCTAAAGTTGCAGATTCTCCAGGATAAAGCCCGGGAGTGAAATCCACTTTAGTGTCAACTATGGGTGTTCCTGCATATGCCGGTGATGACATTAACAAAAGAACAAACAGTAATAAGAATAAACTTCTCACTGCGTTTAATTGAAATGTTGTTTTTAAAAAATTGATTATTAACATATAATTCCCTAACAACGATTAAGCAACTTTTTAAGCATAAGTAATTATATGTAGAATGTATATATAACTTTTCAAAATAGATGAGGGACTTCCATGGTAGATTTAATGCTCCTCCTAACAGATTATGGTTACATAAGCCTCTTTGTAACAAGTTTTCTGGCTTCAACAATATTGCCACTTGGCTCCGAAGGCCTTTTAGTGTTGATGGTCCTTGGTAATTTTAATGTCCACAGTGTTGTTCTTGTGGCATCAATAGCAAATTTTCTTGGAGCGTGTACTTCTTATTATATCGGATTAAAGGGGAGAACCTTACTCATAAGCAAATATATGAAAATATCTGATAAACAGCTCAAACGTGCAGAAGCCTATTTCGGGAAATATGGTGCTATCTCTCTTTTTTTTACCTGGCTACCGGGAATAGGTGATGCCATCGCCGTGGCTGGAGGTGTGTTACACTACAGTTTTTCTCAGTTTGTCATTTTTGTTTTTCTGGGAAAATTATTCAGGTACGCAGCAGTCGCTTACTTTGCTATTCAAATTTGAAAGAGCTTATTCTTCAACTGACGCAAATCAGAGATACCTGTACATCTTTCATTTTCCAGCTTAATAATTGATCCATTTGGAATACTCATTGACAAAAGTTTCCACGATATCATCCTGGGATAGGTCTTTTATGTCATATTCATGGATGCTTCCACTTCGAAGCAGCATCTCCACTTTTGTGACCGGTGGCTGTTCCTCGTCCGCATGTGCAGGGAAGGCAAACTCTCCCTTCTGGTAGACCCGGCCTCTTATCTCAAAATAGAACTCTTCGATCATCTCGTCTGGATCTTTGTCAGAAGGTGCATACACTGTGAGGGTTGCGGATATCAGCCCTGTTTCATCAACATCGATCACGACGGTTCGCCCGTATTTCTCGATCTCCTCTTTCAGATCATCATAAGCAGGGAACACTACGTGTTTGAAGAAATCCCGCATATTGAGTTCTGCAAACTTTGTATGTGCCTCTTTAACAGTCTGATCTTCCGAATCATCCTTATCTGTTCGGAATATATTCCTTAGTTTCCTTTTCCAGCTACTCATCTGCTTCACCCCCTAAAAGTTCTCCTATCATCTGTTTGGCTTTGTTGTCAGATGTACCTTCCGGTGATCTGTTTTCCAGTTCTGAGATACTCTTTCCGTCTGATTCTGCTTTAAGCCCCTTATATATACTGTAGCACATAAGTATCAGGACAATACAGAATGGCAGGGCTGTCGTAAGTGCAGCTGTCTGTAGCCCCACCAGACCGCCAGTCAATAAAAGTACAGCAGCAACAGCACCCTGCAGCAGGGACCAGAACAGCCTCAGAGGTTTTGCGGGTTTAGGGTTACCTTCGGAGGAGAGTATGGATATCACAAGGGAACCCGAATCTGAGGAGGTCACAAAGAAGGTCATGACTACAATTGTGGCAAGAGCAGAACTCAGCAGAGAGCCCGGCAGTCCGTCCAGCAGGACATAGAGTGCCGTGGGGATGCTGGTCTGTACAGCCTGAATAATCCCTCCGTTTCCGAAGATTTCCATGTGTATCGCAGTGTTTCCGAAAACAATGATCCATATGAATGTGACCAGAACAGGGGCAAGCAGTACTCCCCGGATAAACTCCCTTATAGTACGACCTTTGGATATCCGGGCAATGAACATCCCGACAAACGGGGACCAGGATATCCACCATCCCCAGTAGAACATCGTCCAGGTCTTCTGCCATTCTATTCCGGTAAAGGCATCTGTCTGGAAAGTCAGGGAAACGATGTGCTGCAGATAGTAACCTATGCTCTGTACATATGAGCTCAAAAGAAATACCGAGGGACCTACTATGAAAACAAAGACAACAAGTATGAGGCCCAGCATGATATTCATCTGACTCAGTATGCGTATACCGCGGTTCAGTCCTGACATCACTGAAGTTGTGGCAGCCAGCGTTATGAATGCTATGAGAAGTATCTGGTTGTTCACGGATACCGACATCAGACCGAGATAATCCATGCCTGAGTTTATCTGCATCACTCCAAGACCCAGTGATGTGGCGACACCGAACAAGGTACCGAAGATTGCCAGCACTTCAACGATATTACCGCGTACCCCGTATATCCGGTCACCGAATATCGGATACATTGTAGATCTGATGGTCAGTGGCATGTCATGTCTGTATGAGAAATAAGCCAGGGCAAGGCCCACTATAATATAGATCGCCCATGCGTGCAGTCCCCAGTGGAAGAATGTGATATTCATTGCCTCCACTGCAGCTTCCACTGTTCCCGGTGCAGCTTCCCTTGGAGATGCAAGGTGGATTATAGGTTCGGCGACACTGTAAAAAAGCAGACCTATCCCCATACCTGCACTGAAGAGCATTGCAAACCAGGTAGTGTCCCTGTACTCCGGTCTGTCAGAGCTGTTTCCCAGTCTTATATTGCCGTAGGGACTCAGGTAGAGCCAGATTACAAATATCAGGAAAAAGGCAACAGAAAGGATATAGAACCAGCCGAAATTGCTCACTATCAGATCCTGTACGGATGTGAATGCATCAGTCAGTCTTTCTGTAAAAAGGACTCCTATGATAACGAAGAACAATACCAGAGCTGCAGATACTGAAAAAACATATGAGTTTAATCCGGAATTTCTCCTTCCATCCATTGTTTTGTTCCTCGCCACGAGATACTAATGGCAAAAGGGCAAATTACAAAAAACTTTCGACTATGTATTAGTACGTCCTGTAAAAAAGTAAAAATTAAGATCACAGAAAACAGCTCTGCTATAGATCGAACTTCTCTGTTTCAGGCAGTTTTAACCATCGGACTTTCAATTTCATTTCCGATTTCAGCAAATACATCCCCGGAGCCTGTTATAGTTTGAGATTCCATTACCTTGTCTCTGAAAACTGCATAGGAACCATTGATAATCTCATGTTTACCTTTAATTTCAAGGATATTGAGCTGGAATGTGTCGGCGAACTCCTCGATCATCTCATGGTAGCCATCGGTGTACTGCAGGCCGGTGTCTATTTTCACGACAGTTTCATAACCCATGGAATCTAGGACGAACCTGGCCATTTCGATATCTTCCCTGTTCTCGATAAAACCGCTGTGCTGGAACATTTCCTGCCAGTTCTTCACCCACATGGGTGTCATTACTATTGCGCTCTTTCGGTTGAAACCGGATACAATCTTCAAAAAGGACTTGCGACCGCCAATTGCCGCACCAATGCAATCGTCCACTATCTTTCCTTCATTGTCTTTCAAGATAGAGACGGGACAGGGCAATTGATCAAGATCTTTTTCTATTCTCCTGAGCACATTCCCGCAGAGGCCGTAGAATAAAAAGATGCCATCAGAGAAATCAGCGATACGTTTTATACTACCGTAGACCTGGTCTCTCAGGTGTTTTGGATCGCCGTGTAATGAAAGGGGCATGATGTTGACCGTAACGACATACTCATTGTTGTTTGCTGAGCTGTATAAATTTGAGATCTCATCCGGAGAAATCATTCTGTAGGAGATACCGCATTTCTCCAGTTTTTCTGTCAGGCCGGCAGACTCCTGGTTTTCAATAATGATTATATCATCGATCTTCGGGTCTTTACATAATGTATCAACTATCTCATCCTCAAACATCCTGCATCCGGTTATATTCATCACTGTCATCTAAATCCTCTGGATTATTTGTGGATCAGAGATGTCGATATTAACAGCATTATCTGTATAATCACCAGCATTATTCTGCACAGAACATGTGTTCTGATTGACCCTGTCGATAATATCAATACCTTTGATTATTCTTGCTTTATCGACTATTACTTATAAGGATATGCTTAACGCAGTTAACAATGAAAAGAAGTAGATTATTGCGTGCTATGTATCACTCTTCTGAGTGCACGGGAATCTCAAAAATAAATGTGGATCCGATTCCGGGATCACTTTCCACCCAGATACGTCCTTTATGCAGCTCCACGAATTCCCTGACAATGGAAAGCCCCAGTCCTGTGCCCTGATACTCTTTATTGCTCATCTGACCGGCCTGTTTGAATGGTTCGAAGATGTCATCCTGTTCTGATTTCTTTATTCCGATTCCGGTATCAGCTACCATTACGGTAAGCATGCCATCCGATATCATCATTCCGATATCCACACGGCCGTTCTCAGGTGTGAACTTGATTGCATTGCTCGCTAGATTGAAAATGATCTGCTTTAGTTTCAGTTTATCTGCATTTATCTCAGTAGCTCCGTCATCAGAAGTGAATGTCAGCTTTATATTCTTCTTTGAGGCAAGAGGGTATAATACTGTCTTAACCTCTTCCAGTGTATCTGCTACACGGAATGTTTCCCGGTTCAGTTTCATCTGGCCGGACTCGACCTTTGCAATATCAAGTATCTGGTTTATCAGCTCCAGCAGATGTTTTCCGCTTGAAGAGATATTCCTGACATGACGTGTCTGCTCTTCATTGAGACTCCCGAATATTTCCTCAAGAAGCAGATCGGAAAAACCTATTATGGAATTTAGAGGGGTGCGAATCTCATGGCTCATGTTTGCAAGGAACTCGCTCTTTGCCTGGTTGGCGTGTTCAGCCTCATGAACAGCGTGTATAAGCTGTTTTTCCAGTTCTATCCTTTTTCCAATCTCGTTTTTTGCTTCCCTCCATCTCCTGAAAGAAAAAAAGGCCAGAGCTATTGAAAAATATAATGAAAGAATAAAGATCTCATCAAGTTCCCATTTCTCGTGAGTCTGCATAAAGGACAGGACAGTTTCAAATAGATCCAGATAAGCTGTAAGAAGCAGAACACACAAACCTAGCAGTAGTATAACTACTACATCTGTGTGCGCAAAACTTTTGGATATCTTCTGATTATCAATATCAAGCATGAATTCTTCTTTTCTATATGGACCTGTAAATCTGTACTACCTGTCTACAGTTTAATTAATTTATTGTGGTAATTAGTATATTAAGTTACTTTATACCACTCATATAATAATATTTATATATGATATTCTGAGAGTTTTCGATTTCATCTTTCGACATTCAGATATGTTCACTGAATACGACAGGTATTTATTTCATAATCCCTGATTTTGGATGTGCAATCTCTTAAAATGAAATCAGTAAAAATCTAACAAGGGAGCGATACTCAAATGACAGCTATTGTTGATAAAGATCTATGTACAGGATGCGGAGCATGTGTTGATTCATGTCCCGTTGAAGCAATTTCAATGAATGACCAGGACCTTGCCGAAGTCGATGCAGAAGCCTGCGTGGACTGCGGTGACTGTGTCGAGATTTGCCCGGTTGAAGCCATTTCACTGGAATAATCACCGGCATTTTCTTTTTTTAGTTTCTAACTTTTATTTTTCCAGTTTATTTCGACCCATATATTTTACAAACCATTCTCCTGCCAGCCTTGCTGCCTCTTCCAGTGTGCCAGGCTCTTCGAAAAGATGGGTGGCTCCACTGACCAGTTTCATCTCCTTCTCAGAATTCAGTCTCTCCAGAGCCCATTTGTTCATATCTATAACCGCACTGTCCATACTTCCAACTATCAGTAAAGTGGGTGCCTTTACATCTCCCAGTACCCTGTCTGCGAGATCCGGTCTTCCTCCCCTGGAAACCACGGCCTTTGTTCTTTCAGCTCGCTCACTGGCAGCATAAAGAGCAGCCGCAGCCCCGGTACTTGCACCAAAATAACCTATATCCAGTTCAGATGTATCAGGGTTCATGCTAATCCAGTCAGTGACCGCGACAAGACGCTCGGCAAGTAATTCTATATTGAAACGAAGATGTGCAGTGAGGCGGTCGATCTCATCCTCTTCACGGGTCAGCAGGTCGAACAGCAGTGTTGCAAGTCCCTGTTTCTGCAGATAATCGGCCACGAACCTGTTTCTCGGACTAAACCTGCTGCTTCCGCTTCCATGCGCAAAGATCACAATTCCTTTTGCAGAATCCGGAATATCCAGGTTTCCTTCAAGGGTGACCTTTTCCAGATTGATGGTAACATGGTTTTCTTCAGTTTGGTTCATGCTCTCATCTCCTGTATCTATCTGTTCATGTCCTCTGCTTTTTTGAGGAGATCACAGACCTCCCGGTCACTGGTCTGGGCGAAGTCCTCATACCATGCACCAACTCCATAGAATGGCTCTGGTGTTGTAAGGCAGACAGTTTTGTCAACATCTGCTGCAAATTCCTCGCAGGCTTCTTTTGAAGCAGTCGGGACTGCAACGACTATATTTTCAGGTTTCTGTGCTCTTAAGGCCTGAACTGCTGCCTTCATGGTAGCACCCGTGGCAAGTCCGTCATCGATCAGAATCGCAGTCCTGCCGGTAACATCCAGTTTAGCTTTACCTTTTCGGTACAGTTCTTCTCTTCTTTCCAGCTCCTTTCTTTCGGCCTCAACAACCGAATCGATATCTTCTCCGCTTATCTGCAGGGAATCCACTACACTCATGTTCATGACCTTAACACCACCACTTGAAATTGCTCCCATGGCAAGTTCCTCATATCCGGGCACACCAAGTTTCCTTACAATGAAAACGTCAAGTTCAAGGTCAAGTTCCTTCGCAACTTCAAAAGCTACAGGTACGCCTCCCCTTGGAAGGGCAAGTAAAATAACATCATCGCGTCCGGCGTATTCTTCCAGTTCCTCTGCAAGCCGTTTGCCGGCATCTGTTCGGTCCTTAAAAACTACCATTATCTTTCCACTCCACATTGTAGTTTCTGAGGCCTGCTATTTTATTGATTCGCTTATGAATAGGAAATACTGGCCATAGCTATCTCATTTACCTATCAAAAATAGCGGGTCTTATCTTATCATTTTTGATGAACCCTTTTATATACAACAAAAGCACATTAAATGCCGATGGCTTCAAGATCTTTCATGAACGAGATACTGAGAAAAGGTATTCACTTCACATCCATTCTCATAGTCCTTGTTTATTTCTTTCTGGGAAAACAGGCAACTGTTACCCTGCTTATAAGTTATCTTGTTATTATCCTGACTATCGAACATTTCAGACTGGATAGAGGTTTCAAGCTTCCTGTTGTTCATTTTCTCCTGCGTAAAAAGGAAATTTCATCTCTTGGATCACATGTTTACTTCACCCTGGGAGCTCTTGTTGCCGTATCCGTATTCAGTGAACATGTAGCCTACGCCGCGTTGCTGATGACCACATTCGGTGATGCGAGTGCGGCACTTGTGGGTAAAAGAATTGGCAGGATCAGGATATTCGGTAATGGTAAGTCACTTGAAGGTGTAATTGCCGAGTTTATAGTCGATCTTGCCATAGGTCTTTTCTTCCTTTCCAGCTGGCCTGTGGCCATACTTATGGCTGTAGTGGCGACACTTGTAGAAACCTACTTTGTGAAGATCGATGATAACCTCGTTATTCCTGTGTTTTCAGGTTTCTTTGTGGAACTTTTCTTCTTTCTTTCACCATATATTTGATCAGTATCATCCCTGGATTTCATGGGATTTTCTCGGAGTATCCATTCTATAATTCAAATTGACTTGTTTTCAATGCAATTTCATTTTTTAAAAAAGTATTTATAGATCGCGAATATAGGCTATTATACACGAAAAATGTGGATCGGAACTATTGCGAGGTAAAAAATATGACATCATGGGAATACGAAATAAGATCAGTTAGATTTGGTGAATGGGATCTCACAAAGCAGGACCTGAACGAACTTGGTGTAGATGGCTGGGAACTGGTAAAATTCTCAGGCGACATTGATGAAAATGGAATGATGAAAGCCTTTTTCAAGAGACCACTCGACTGTCTTGAAACATAGGCCAGACATCTATTTTCTAAACCAGGTCATAGGATCCTTTTTTACATTTTCTTTGAGTATTTTACTTTATTTGCTTCAAACACTTCTTTTTTAACAAATATCCAGTATCCGATGGTTTATCTGGAAATTTGTTAATAATATGTATTTCATATATTTTATCGGGTTAATATCGAAATTCAATGGGGTGGACTATTATGCAAAGAAAATTTCTGGCTTTACTACTTATTGTAAGTGCTTTTCTTGCGCTGGGCTGTGCGACCAGTGATTCCGGTGAGGAAGATATGGTTTCAGAGACAGATTCTCAGGCAGATGCTGCTGAATTGTATACACAGATAACTGAAGATGATGACTACGGCCAATGGGAACTTATGCCGGGGACAGAAGAAATGAGTCCCGGACAGGGTGTTCATGGTGAAATGATAACAGTGTATGTTTCCGATGATGCCTTCTCTGCTCTGGAGAACAATGAAAGCGTAATGCCGGATGGAAGTATAGTTCTCAAAGAGGGGTACAATTCGGAGGGTGAGCTTCAGGAAATAGTAATTATGCAGAAGATCGATGGTTATGATCCGGAAAATAATGACTGGTTCTGGGCTACCTATTCTGCCGACGGGGAAGTAGTTAGTGAAGGAAGGCTTTCAGTTTGCTATGACTGTCATTCCGGAGCAGAAGGTGGCGATTACATCTACACCAATGATCCGGGTTGAAATCCTATCTTTTATATAAGCTAAAAATTGTTCCTTACTTCTTTTTAATGGCATTTTTCAATAAATCGTCTTTTTCCGCTAGTGATTTAAGTCTTATTCACTTTGTAATTATGGGGAGTGATGTAGTGAAAAGATTATTGAAATGGCTTCTGGTTATGATCCTTGTGGTTGTAGCAGTGCTTGCTGCAGGTTGTACTGATGACGGTTCAACAGATAGTGCTGAAACCGAGCAGGTTCAGACCACTGAAGTATCCATTGAAAGCTTTCAGTTCCAGCCTCAGAATATCAGAGTTTCGGCCGGCGACACAGTTACATGGACAAATAATGACTCGGTAGCGCATACCGCTACTGCCGACAATGGCGAGTTCGATTCAGCCAGCCTGGAGCCGGGCATGACTTTCTCTCACACATTTGAGCAAACCGGTACATATGATTACAGATGTACGATACATCCTGACATGGTAGGCACCATTACAGTGGGATAATCAGAACCATTCCGGGTGAAAACATCGACGGAAAGATCTGACATGTTCGAGGATCGCAGGGATGCAGGCATAAAGCTTGCAAGGGCACTGAATAAGTACAGGGAAGCGGGTGTACTTGTGCTTGCCATCCCCCGGGGTGGGGTGGAGGTCGCTTGCCAGGTAGCAAAGCATCTTAATGCGGATTTTTACCTGCTGGTTACCAGAAAACTTCCTTTTCCCGACAACCCGGAGGCAGGATTTGGAGCAATAGCCGAGGATGGCAGTACCTTTATCTTCGAGGATGCTGCCATGTGGCTCTCGGAAAGCCTGATAGATCGGATTGTAGAGGCACAGTATGGGGAGATTAGAAGAAGAATAGATGTTCTGAGAAAGGGCAAACCTTTGCCTGAAATGACCGGAAGGATGGTCATACTGGTTGATGACGGACTGGCAATGGGTTCTACAATGAGGGCATCCATCAAGCTCTGCAGGAAAAGAGAGGTTTCAAAGATAGTGGTTGCAGTTCCTGTGGCCGGAAAGGAAGTCGCCGAGGATATCGGCAATCTGGTCGATAATATTGTTGTGCTCGAAATGCCGGCTAACTTCATGGCAGTTGCCCAGGTCTATAGAAACTGGTACGATGTTTCTGATGAAGAAGTACTGGCAATACTGGAAAAAGGCTGTAAATGAAGTTCAATAAAAACCGGAAGAAATGGAAAATGTAATTAAAAAAGTAGGGAGAAATTAGACCATCAGGCCAGAATTTCTCTTTCAGCTTCTTTCTTCCGGGAAACCGGAATTTCATCTTCCTGAAAAGTTGCTGGCTGCTCGCTCAAAGTGTATTTTGAGATCATCTGCTGCATGGCTGCTGCCATACTGGCAAGCTCGTGTGCACTGTCAGCAAGCTCGTTCATGGAGGCGGTCTGCTGCTCAACTCCTGCTGAAGCTTCCTCTGTTCCTGCGGCTGCTTCTTCTGAGATTGCTGCTACCTCGTCCATGGATGATGTGATCTCTTCTATGGAAGCTGATTGTTCCTGTGCGGCTGCGGCAATATTCTGTGCCATATCAGCCACCTTACTGCTTTCAGCAACAATAGTCTGCACGGCCTGGACTGTTGAATTCAGTGCGTTTACTCCTGAACCGACAGTCTCAGTACCACTTTCCATGGACTCGACCGCATCTCTTGTTCCGTCCTGTATTTCATGGATCAACTGGGCGATTTCCTGAGCTGCGTTTCCTGAATCTTCGGCAAGTTTTCTGACCTCATCGGCCACCACAGCAAAACCTCTTCCGTGTTCTCCTGCCCTTGCAGCTTCGATTGCTGCGTTGAGGGCAAGCAGGTTGGTCTGGTCCGCAATGTTCGTAATAAGGCTAACGATCTCACCTATCTGCCTTGATTTTGCTTCAAGTTCTGTTATAGCGGATGCGGAATGGTCTGTTGCCGCCTTGATCTCATCCATCTGCTTCAGCATGTCCTCGGATTCGTTTCCTACATTGTCTATAAGTTCGCTGGTGGTAGTTGCAGTTTCAGCTGCCTGCTGTGCATTGGCTGCGATATCCTGTACATTTCCCGTCATATCGGTCATGGCATGTGCGACTTCCTCTGTCTTGGCAGACTGATCCTGTGCACCTTGGGATATCTCTCCGACTGTGAGCGAAATCTGATTTGATGCTGCAGTTGCCTCTTCTATGGAAGATGATATCTCCTGGGCGGTTGCAGCAACGTCATTAGCGTTCTTACTGACCATACTGATTATATCTGTAAGTGTATCCAGGATACCGTTCAAACCTCTGGGTATTGCTGTGAAGTCAACACCAACATCGGTGCTGGCACGTGTGTTGATCTTGCCTTCCAGGGCATCGGAGGATATATTATCGAAATCATCCACGATTTTCTGGATCCCTCCTGATATTGATCTGCTGATGAGCAGTGCAAAGGCGGCTCCGAGCACAATAAAGATCATAACCGCTGTTATAATACCATTTCTGATAGCTACAGAAGCAGCTTCAAATTCATCAACATAGGTTCCGGAAGCAATGATCCAGTCTTTGGGCTCGTAGTATGTGTAACTCATCATCTTGTCGCGCCCTTCCCACTCGTAAATGATATCGCCTTCCTTATTGGCTGTCATCTCTTTTACGAAATCGTTCTCGTAGAGGTTATCTCCCTCTCTTGTGGGATGGATTATAAGGTCGCCTTCAGAATTTATTACATACATATACCCGGTTTCACCAAAGGTTATGGTTTCCATCTGCTCTTTTATCTGGGATTTGTATTTTTCTTCAGGTACTCCGATTCCCAGTATCCCTATTATCTTGCCATTGCTGTTTCTGATTGGCTCATAGGCAGTCATATACCAATCACCAAGGACATCTGCCCTGCCCGTATATGTCTGACCGTCTCTCACAACTTTATTATAAACTTCTCTGGATACTGCAGTTCCGATGGCTCTGCTTCCATCATCGTTTCTTGTTGTTGTGGATATTCGGACAGCAGAACTGTCCTTTACCTGAAATACACTGACACTTCCGTCAATCTTACTTTCTATCTGATCAACGAGCTTGTTATCATTATTTAGGATAGTATCTCCTACTATCATCTCTCCATCAACTATCTCTGGATTTGCTGATGAATAGAATTCAGCTTTGGCTGTTTTAAGATAGGTTTGTAAATTTTGCTGCGCTACCGAAAATACAGCATCAACATAATCTTCTTCCATCCGGACCTGTTCATCTAGACGTTCATTGAGCTGAGTCTGTATTGCGTCAGAAGTCTGGTTATAAGCATAAAATCCTACAAGGGTAACGGGTACAATAACCAGTATCAAAGCCAGGGCAATGATCTGACGACTGATTGGTATATTTTTTAGATTCATCTTCCACCTTTTTGTACGATTGTATCACAATGTGATTTTGTGTAACATTAAAGGCAGATTAATATATAATATTATCAAATAAAAAAACTAAAATATAAAATAAACTATATTAAAATAATGAATTAAAATTCTGCAGTTGTTATCTTTTTTTGGAGTCTGCAAATATTTATCTACTATTTTCGATAGTTTAATAGTTTAAAGCTATTTCGCTAAAATTATTTTAACCTAGCTTTTGGATAGAAAAATAACGACATTATGTGCAAAAGTGACAAAATAGTTAATAAATCAAGCATTTACAGTTATATCCTATTCAGGACTCAGTTATCTCTGTCAAAAACCTTATTCTTCATGTCATCCTGAATTAATGGTATGAATAATAAATACAGGAACAAAAGGAATAATACTTCAGACAACTTCTTTATTCCTGGCTGGAACAATTCACTTGAGTCTGCATTTTCAGCTTATAAAGGACCATACGTTCCCGGTAGAGTTGCAGTCCGGCATAAAACGGTCTGCAATATACTTACTGAAAAAGGTGAGATACAGGCAGCAGTATCAGGAGCTATGCGTAGGGTCGGCAAGCAGCCGGTTGTAGGAGATTTTGTTGTACTGCTTGATCAAAGTGACATTAATTCATACACCATAGTGGACATTCTTCCACGAACTTCCTGTCTTTCCAGAGGTTCCACGGGTGAGTCTGGTGAAGAACAGTTGATAGCCGCAAATATTGATACGATTTTCATTGTTACGGCAGTCGGACATGATCTTAATCTGAGAAGACTTGAAAGATATCTCACCATCGTTTATTCCTCCGGCGCGAGGCCTGTTATTCTCATTAACAAGATAGATCTTGCCGAGAAGCTGTCAGATGATATATCACAAACGATACAGCAAATAAAGGATATGGCTGGCGATGTTCCTGTGATAACTCTCAGTGCCCTCTCAAGTAAAAACCTGGAAAAACTGGACCCTTTTATGATTCCGGACGACACGATAGCACTCATCGGTTCCTCGGGAGTTGGCAAATCCACCCTCATTAATGCTCTTTTTGGCAACGAAGTCCAGAAGACATCAGGTGTACGTGAAGATGATGATAAAGGAAAACACACTACCACTGTAAGACAACTTTTCCTCCTCCCGAACGGCACGATATTCATCGACAACCCCGGAATCCGTGAGATACAGCTTGGAGAGTCATCTGGTGGTATCGACAGGACGTTCTCCGACATTGCTGAACTTGCTCAAAATTGCCGTTTCAAGGATTGTACTCATCGGAACGAGCCACACTGTGCCGTCATGAAAGCACTGGATGAGGGACTTATCACGCAAGAAAGGTTTGATAGCTACCATAAGCTGAATGATGAGCTGGCTTTCCAGAAAGATAAGGCTGAGATTGGATTGAAAAGGCTGGAAAAGAAGAAATATAAAGGGCTTGCACAGGCGGCAAAAAAGTATCGCAAGTCTGAGAGGGAATGACAGGAAAGCTGTCACGTCTCTACTGAATTTTCTATCTGTTTTTGTATTTATATATCATTAGATTGGTCCAGACTGGATCTAAGTAAGGAGATATGTTAAATATTGACATCAGGATATACAGAAAAATAGAAATTATTGCTTGCTTGGAACAGATAAAAAGAATGAGATGATGAATATCTTTACTGATATCCATCCAATTAAAAAGTTATTGATCTCAGATATTAAGTTCTGACATCCTGCTGACAGCTTCGGATAACCTGTCCACGGACTGTGTCAGTGCAAAGCGTATGTAACCTTCACCGTGCTTTCCGAATCCGACACCGGGTGTTGCTACGATACCTGCGTTCTCCAGCAGAAGCTTGGAGAATCCGATGGAATCATATCCGCTTGGCACTGGTGCCCATATGTAGAATGTGGCCTTTGGTGGCTTAACATCGATGCCCATCTCATCCAGACCCTTAAGGAGTACGTTTCTCCTTTCAGTGTACATCTTGTTCATGTCAGCAACACACTGCTGTGAGCTTGAAAGGGCTGTGATTCCTGCCATCTGTACTGCATTGAAAGCTCCTGAATCGATATTGGACTTGGCCTTTCCGAAACCTGCAATAATGTCCTTGTTACCAACGGCAAATCCAAGGCGCCATCCTGTCATGTTATAGGTCTTTGACATGGAGAAAAGCTCCATTCCGACTTCCATTGCCCCGTCGACTTCCAGGAAGCTTGGTGCCTTGTAACCGTCATAGGTCATTTCTGAATAGGCGTTGTCATGTACAACTACAATATCGTTGTCCCTGGCAAACTGCACGACCTCTTCAAAGTACTTTTTGTCGGCTGTTGCCGAGGTGGGATTGTTAGGGTAGTTCAGGAACATCAGCTTTGTTCTGCCAAGTATGTCCTTTGGTATGGCATCAAGGTCCGGCAGGAAACCGTTTTCCTCAAGGAGTGGCATAATATGGGCTTCTCCGCCTGCAAACTGTGTACCTATCTTATAGACAGGATATGCAGGGTCAGGGCACAGTGCCACGTCTCCAGGGTTGATGAATGCAAGAGGGATGTGCGCTACTCCTTCCTTTGAGCCGATAAGCGTAAGTGTTTCGGAAACAGGATCGAGGTCCAGTCCTCTGCTCTCTCTGCACCAGTCGGTAGCAGCCTTCCTGAACTCAAGCATGCCTGTATAGGAAGGATATCTGTGTGTAGAAGGATCGCGAACTGCCTGACACATGGAATCAACAATGTGTTCAGGAGTTGGCTGGTCAGGATCACCGACTCCGAGATCGATCACATCCACGCCTTTTGCCTTTATTTCTGCTTTTGCTTCGTCTATGGTTGCAAACAAGTAAGGGGGTAATGCATTTATTCTGTCAGAGTACATTATTTCACCTGATATTTGGACTTCTTTCAATAGGTAATTCCATATATACCTTCCCCTGTTCCTTAGTTCTACTGATAAAATAGATGCTATATTTTTATCGGATTTTTGAAATGAACGAAATCTATTAATAACTAAAATATAAATATAATTAATATAAAAATAGTAGGTGTCTTCTATAACCGATTCTAATATGGCGCTGCTCAGAAAAAGGGAAAAAGAACTGGAATGCATATACAGTATCTCAGATCTGTTTGATATGCATATCCCTCTTAAGTCCTTACTCAAGGGGATAGTAAGGCGCATACCTTCCGCATGCAGTCATTCAGAACTGGCAGCAGCACGTATTACACTTGACGATGAGGTCTACCAGACTCCTGAATATGAAGACACTCCATGGATGATGTCTATCGATATATTCGTTCATGGCAAGGTTCGGGGCTGTCTCGATGTTGTCTACATCGAAGAACGTCCGCCTTTGGATGTGGGTCCATTTCTCAACGAAGAGAAAAAACTGATGGATGTTATTGTTTCCAGGCTTGGAAAGGTTCTTGAGAGAAGGCATGTGGAGGAAGCCTTACTTGACTCCGAGAAAAGGTACAGGGTTATCTTTGAGTCATCTCCTCTTGGTATTTTCATAGACCGTAACGGTATAATCACCCATTGCAACAGAAGTTTTTTAAAGATATTCGGCCTGTCGCGTGAAGATGTAATCGGCTCCGAGGTAACTGATTTTGTAAATGACGAAAAGCTGGAGAAAGTACTTTTCAGATCCGACCAGGAGATTATGCCTTACTATGAAACAGAGTACACTGCCAGACTAGCAGGCCGACAGGTTCACTTACGATCATACTACGTTCCACACAGGTCTTCAAGAACAACCCTCGAGGGTGGGGTATGCCTGATTGCGGATATTACAAGGAATAAACAATCAGAGGATGCACTGCACCAGCAAAAGGAATTGCTTACAAGCACCTTCAATGCACTTCAGGACCTGATAGTTGTCGTGGACAAAGAACTGAACGTAGTCACCAGTAACTGGAAGAGTGATGAGCTGATCAGTCCTGAAAAGAGAAAAGTCCACCCGCATTGCTACGAATGCTTCATGCACCGCGACGAACCCTGTGACCCGTGTCATGTGAAAGATGTTTTTTCCACAGGAGAGGTTGCCGAAAACGAATATACCAGTCCCGTTGACGGAAAGACAAGGGAGTACCGTGTATCCCCGGTATTCGGCAAGAACAATGATATCGTGATGGCCGTGGAACACATCCGGGACATTACCGAGCGCAAACAGACCGAGACCGCCCTTCAGCAGTCTACGGAAGAACTTGCCAGTGCATATGAGGAACTCCGGTCCCTTGACAGGCTCAAGGATGAATTCCTTTCAAATCTACGACATGAACTCAATACCCCTCTTACCACAATCAGAGGTTACAGTGAACTGCTTCAGGAAGGCACTTTCGGTCCCTTGAATCCCGAACAGGAAAATGCAGTGGATAAAGTTGTGAACAAATCCAAACGTCTGCACAGCCTGCTTGATTCTCTTCTATTCGCCAGTAGCTCACAGGGCGGACGGGTGAAATACAACTTTGAGAAAATGCTGCTGTCCGATTCTTTACAATCTGCAATCGGAGAAGTATCCCGGAATGCAAAGGACAAAAGCATTTCCCTGAATTTCGATCAGCCGCCGGAGGTACTTCTGACAAAAGCAGATGCCGATTATCTTCCCAGGGTCTTTGTGAACCTGATCGATAATGCCATTAAGTTTACTCCAAGGGAAGGGAAGATCAATCTTTCAGCGTTCAGGGAGAACGGGGATGTACATGCGGTGATTGAGGACAACGGGATAGGAATTGCAGAAGAGAACCTGCCAAAGCTTTTCCAGAAATTCTATCAGATAGACAGCTCATCAACAAGGAATTACGGTGGCAACGGCCTTGGACTCTATATCTCAAAGGTTATAGTAGAGGACCATGGCGGAAAAATATGGATCGAAAGCGAGGAAGGTGCCGGTACCAGGGTACACGTGACACTTCCTGCCATTGATCAGAATTAAAAAAAATATTTGTATTTATCTTACTTTTCTACCTGCTCCAGTTCAGAAGTCTTATCACTGGAAAGGTCCACGTCCTGGAAGTCGTTACTCTCAGGAAGGTCCATGAAGAAATCGTAGGTATTGTCAATTTCGACTTTTCCTTCGATTATGTCGAATTCAAGTACATGTCCGCCGGCAGTCCTGTCTTCGTTTATGAAGTGCAGGTGATATCCCGGTACATTGATACCATCCACATATACTGGCAGCCAGTAACCTACTATCACTCCGTTGACCTGTTCCATCTCAAAGGTAGGCTGGTTCTTTGTGACCTCTACCAGTTTTGGATATGGTTTTTCCTGCTTTGGAACACTTCTTGTCTTTACATACTCGAAAGTACCGTTGATCTTGATACCGTACATGATGTTCTTGTTTGGCATCATTCCGGAAAGATACTCTTCGGTGAGTGTCATGTTCATGGGTTCGCTGATACGCATTTCGGTATCAGCTTCAAAAAATGTCACCGCTGCAAATGGTGTTGTCGTGGTGTCATTCACAGGATAGGCAACCCCGTCGGCTCTGACTTGATATATTTCACCATCAAGCTCTATCATCTCACCATCAAGACCTGAAAAGGTTCCAATTCCGAAATCTCCGTACTGTTTCAGGGTTCCGTATTCGGTATCACCGTCATAGACACCTTCAAGAAGTGCGTTTATTGTGGATACCTGATACAGTATATCGTTTGAATCATATTGGTTTGCTACTAAGTTTTCAGTTTCCTTTTCCGGATTACTCTGGGCATTGGCGTCCGATGTAGTTTCATCGATGCATCCGGAAAGCACTGTAAACATAAGTGACAGAGCGATTGTAAGAATAATGATTTTCTTTTTCATGATTATCTCCAAGATGGTTTTTGCATAAAGTCAATTATAGTTATAAAACAAAGAAAACAAAATAATTTGAAAACCACGATCAGGATTTCTGTCTGCTAAAAGTAAAGCAATGATGTCGTTTCTCTGATCTGGTGCTCTTTGGAATGCGGATATTATGTCCGCCTTCAGAGTTTTCAAGAAGCTGTTTCGTTTATAATACTATCAAGGTTCAGGAGTATCAGCAGCCTTTCATCGATTTTTCCTACTCCCTTGAGGTAGTCTGCGTTGATCTTCTGATTAATAATGTCAGGTGTCGGATCGACATTCGTATTGAGCAGCCTGATAACTTCGCTTACGGAGTCCACTACCATGCCTATGATTGTACCTTCAACATCTACGACAATGATCCTTGTCTCATCGGTGATCTCCTTTGAAGGAAGACCGAATCTCTTATCAAGATCCATTACAACGATGATCTTCCCACGCAGATTGATGACACCTTTGATATAATCCGGTGATCTCGGGATACGTGTTATTTCAGGAAGCCGGATGATCTCCTGCACTTTCATTATATCAACGCCGAACTCTTCCATCCCCAGATTGAAAATAACAAGCTGGAGCAGATCATCTGTATTAACATGTTCCTGAAAATTATTTGCCTCGTTTTCCATATTGACCCTCGACTGAAAATTTGATTCTGTAAGATTTCATTATGTTATATTTTGAATTATATAATAATAAATTGTATATATACTTTCGCTAATCGGAGATACATAAGGCTTGATCTGTCAACATAAATATCGAGCTTTAAATACAGGATAAGTCAGCTACAAATAAAAGGACTGATATATTATGTAGCTATAATAAAAGTAATCTTAAACGTAAAATAACTTTACCCAGGCTGTTCTAAAAAAGGAAATAAGGATGGATGCCAGAAATATTGTAGACCAGAAGATCTTTTGGTCATTATTCCTAATGGCGGAGTTATCGGCGATCGCATCTGTACCCTATGGTGTGTCAATTTCTGGTGATGCGATCTATGAATATGGTATATCTCCTCCGATGATCCTTGCAACTCAGTTTGCAAGAGGAACAATACTTTTGATTCTATCAATCCTGACGGGTATAGTTCTTGGTAAAAAGGTCGGTCTGAAAACTCCTGTGCTTGAATCATTGTTTGAGGGTAAAGGTCTGCCAGCTGATTTTTATCAATCCCTGAAATTATCGTTTATTCTCGGTGCTTTTGCAGGCACACTTATCTTTGCTACAGACAGGTTTGTCTTTTCCATGTTCATCGAGCCTCTGACTCCGTTACTATCATCACCACCGCTCTGGCAAAGATTCTTTTATTCATTCTATGCTGGTATAATTGAAGAGATAGTTCTGAGATTTTTCCTGTTAACACTTTTAGTATGGATTACCTGGAAAATAAAAAGGACACCAGAGGATCGTCCTACAGATATGGGAGTATGGTTATCCATACTTCTGGTAAGTGTTCTTTATGGTATTGGTTATATTAGCTCCCTATCCTTGCCTACAGACCCGGGTCTGATAGTGGATTTAGGGATTGTCTCTTTAGGTATGGTTACCGGTACTATTTTTGGCTGGTTGTACTGGAAAAAAGGACTTGAAGCATCCATTATCGCTAATTTCACGGCTTCTCTGACATTATTCGTGATTCTTGGTTCCTTGTTCTAGCGTGGCAAGATAAAGTTTAAGAGCAGGTTTGCTGATTAGCGTATGGAAGTTAAGTTAAAACAACAATTTCTTTCTATCTATGAAGACAAATATTGGATCGTACCGTAACTATAATAGCAGTGAGAATATACTCATGACAAAAAAAAATCAGACCCTGACGGTTGGATGGAGAGAGTGGGTTGCATTACCCGGGCTGGACCTGCATGCCATAAAAGCAAAAGTGGATACAGGTGCCAGGACATCTGCGTTGCATGCCTTCGATATTGAGCACTACACTGAAAACGGTGTGGAAATGCTCCGTTTTCTGATCCATCCCATACAGAAGAACAGGGATTTTTATATCGAATGCAGGGCTCCCCTGAAGGATAAGCGTCAGGTGACCGATTCCGGTGGGCACAGGGAGATGCGTTACGTTATCGAAACACTTATTGTAATTGACAAATATTCATACCCTATAGAATTGACTCTTACTGACCGCGATACTATGCGTTTTCGAATGCTGCTGGGGCGAGAGGCACTGAAAGAGAGAATCATTGTAGATCCGGCGGCATCGTTTTTGTGTGGAAAAGTGAACGCAGAACAGGTATACGGTCTAAAAACAGAGGTAAATGAATGAAAATCGCTTTACTGTCAAGAAACAAAAAACTATATTCATCCCGTCGGTTAATTGAAGCAGCAGAAGAAAGAGGACATGAAGTTCAGGTAATAGATGTGCTGCGGGCTTACATGAACATTGCTTCCCACAAACCTTCTATTCATTACAAAGGCGAGGATATAAACGATGTTGATGCCGTTATTCCTCGTATCGGTGCATCGGTAACCGCTTATGGTGCAGCGGTACTGCGTCAGTTCGAGATGATGGGTGTCTTCCCCTTAAACGAATCCGTGGCGCTTACACGCTCCAGGGATAAGCTTCGTTCCCTGCAGTTGCTATCCCGTAAAGGCATAGGTCTGCCTGTTACAGTGTATGCCAGCAAGCCTGATGATGTAAAGGATATGATAGCAATGGTCGGCGGACCACCACTTGTTATAAAACTCCTTGAGGGAACTCAGGGTATAGGTGTTGTACTTGCTGAAACACATAAGTCTGCGGAAAGTATCATACAGGGCTTCATGGGTATTAATGCAAGTATCCTTGTACAGGAATACATAAAGGAGTCCAAAGGAGCCGATATCCGCTGTTTTGTTATTGGTGGAAAGGTTGTTGCATCCATGAAGAGACAGGGGCCAGAAGGTGAGTTCCGCTCAAACGTACACAGGGGAGGTTCTGCGACTCCAATAAAGATCACACCTGAAGAGCGCTCCACCGCAGTGCGTGCTGCAAAGATCATGGGACTCAACGTTGCAGGTGTTGATCTCCTGCGTTCCAATCACGGACCTGTTGTGATGGAAGTTAATTCCAGTCCCGGACTGGAAGCCATTGAATCAGCCACCGGAAAGGACATTGCCGGTCTGATTATCGAGTATATCGAGAAAAACAAGAAGTTCGGTAAAACCGCGACTAGAGGAAAAGGTTAATCTTGCAGTCCCCGATCACGATAGCAGGTACGACGATACAGCCGGGTACAAGGAAATCCATTGAATTGCCGATCTCCGGTTTTTACACTCATACATCGGCTTCAATGCCGGTCCATGTTATACACGGACGCAGACCCGGGCCATGCCTGCTGGTCTGTGCTGCAATACATGGGGATGAGATCAATGGTGTTGAGATCATTCGCCGTGTTCTGGCACATAAGACCATAAAGAACCTTAAAGGAACCCTCATTACAATCCCTATCGTGAATGTATTCGGTTTTGTTTCCCAGTCCCGCTACCTTCCGGACAGAAGAGATCTGAACCGATCCTTCCCGGGCTCTAATAAAGGTTCCATGGCATCCCGTCTGGCCAACATACTGATGGAGGAGATTGTAGATAAGTGTAGTCATATTATCGACCTTCATACGGGTGCGGTCGGGCGCAATAACCTGCCCCAGATACGTGCCCGTCTTGAAGGTGATGAGGAAACCGAAGCCATGGCCCGGGCCTTCGGAGTACCGGTCATCATCAATACCGAACTTCGTGACGGATCTTTGCGTGAGGCAGCAAGAGAGCTCAATATCCCGGTCCTCTTATATGAGGCTGGAGAAGCACTACGTTTTGATGATGTGGCCATCCGGGCAGGGGTGAGAGGTGTACTTGGGGTCATGTCCCATCTGGGTATGAGGCCAAAAAATAAAAAGAAAAAACCCAACAACACAGTAGTTTCTTCAACGACCCAATGGGTAAGAGGGCCTGAAAGCGGAATAATGCGCTCCAAAGTGCCCCTTGGAAAATGGGTCAGTGAAGGGGATGTTCTGGCCTACATAAATGATCCTCTGGGCGAGATCGAGACTGAGGTTACAAGCCCGGTTTACGGGATAGTGATCGGGAAAACTAATCTCCCACTGGTCCATGAAGGGGATGCTATTTTTCATATTGCCAAATATAAAGAGGAAGAGCAGATCACCAGCTATATTGAAAAATATCGCAATGAACTATCGATCAATGATTGATGAAAAAGTGATAGAAATAGTAGCAGGATCTCTAAAAATTAAGGATTCATTTTGCAGTTTCACGGATAATTTATCACTCAGGACCCTCTTCTGAATTAAGATACTCTGCAATTTTCCTGCCCAGCTTCTTTGCATTTTCAAAGGAGACTTTCTGATCCTCAAAACTGTTTATTCCCACGGAATCCACAGTTGCATCAGGCCCGTAGACCATTTTGATCCCACTCATATCACACTCATCACCGTAGCCGCATTTTACACATGGTACATTCCCGAGTATTTTCACATCTCCCATTACCTCCATCCCCTCTTCCTGCATATAAGCAGCAACTGCATTGACTGCAGTCTCTGCAACAGGGGGTGCTTCAGGGATGCATGGGACGGCTGAAGTTATAATGATACCTCCGGGTTTACCGCGCATGTATCCTTTCTTGTGCCTGATGGCATAAAGACGTTCAAGCATTGCCTTTGTCCCTGAGTCGATGGAAGAGTAGGGCGTGTAGCCTGCAACGATCAGTGCATCGGCATTTTTAATCTTCTCTGCGATCACATTGCCGTCATCACCTATGACACATACGTTGGTGTTGACACACTTCAGGCATGCAAGACATGGTTTGATCGTATATTCACTGAGCTTGATAAACTCTGTTTCCAAACCGGTTGCATCCAGTGCGACCTTAAGTGCCCGGTCAGTGTTGCTGTCAGGGATCGGTGATCCTGATATTCCTATTACTTTCATTCTTTCACCTATGTTCATGTCCGCTGCCCTCAGCCAGGACATTAATCCGGTTATTTTGATTTGTAAGTGTATTCAGATATAGCTTATCGTCACTGAAATGTACAAAAAATGAGATTTGTATAATGGGATGACCATTGAAAGATATTGTGTAAAGGATTCTAAAGTCTAAAGAAAGCAAGGAAATATGGAATTAAGCACAGTAGTGCGCTCAATAGGATGAAGGATAGTATATTGAGCGATAAATTAAAATTTGGGTCAAAGTGGGTGAAGAAGCTTGTAAGCGTCTTTTGATTCTTACATTTTAATCTTCTTTTTCCAGCAATTCACGCAGTTGTCTAGCAACAAAATCGGCTTGTGATTCATTAAAACTCATATACGTTTTTGAATTTGTTTTTTTATATGTTTTTTTAATTCGATAAAATCCATTTTCAAGTTTGTCTACGTTAATAAAAAAATCATCATCAACATAAAACATATTATCACCATTTATTGTATATTGTGTGTATAAAAAATACTCATATACTATTAATATATTATTATTTTTAGATTATAGATTTTAGGAACTAGTGTTATTATGACAGTACAATTTGAATTTGCAAAAACAAGTTCAGGGAAAATAGTTCACGTTACTAAAGCTGAAAAAGGTGAAAAATTTACTTGTGCAAATCCAAATTGTAACGGTGAAATGATTTTGAAAAAAGGGGAAATACGTCGTCCTCATTTTGCTCATAAGCATGTTGAATATGATCATGGAGGAGAAACACCTCTTCACTATAACACGAAAATTCTGTTGTTTGATTTTCTTCAAAATTCTGCTATAAATGAAACTCCTACCTTTGTTCAATTCAAGTGCTCCTGTTCAGAAACACATTCAATAAACCTACTTGAACATATTACAGATGTCTATGTAGAAAAACAGGTAACTAAAATATACCGTCCAGATATATCTCTATATAGCGAAAATAAATTTAAAATGGCACTTGAAATTATAGTAACTCATGATTTGGAATCTGAAGCTTCATCTTACTTAAAAAAACATGAAATACCATATTTAACGATAAAAGCAACTTCCCACTTGTATTCTGCCTTGTTGCAGAGATACATAACAAATACTTTGGAATTATTGGAGTTATCAGAAGATGTCGAGATTGAAGGTATTGATACATTAGATTACTGTAAAAATAACGTACCTGTAACTTATTATCCAGATCTCAAAAATATATTCCCTTGTTTTGGTTATGAAAATAATGATGAATCATCTGAATCTTCTGGCTGGACTGGCGTTGATGATTTTACCTTTAATCATGACTTTAGAGGAAAAATTGATGATGAAATCTTACCATGCAATACTTGCAAGTATTTTCATACAAAAGTGAATCCTACCCTTATTTTATGTAAAAACCCTCTTGCCAAAAAAAATGTTTTTTGTGAATGGGATAAGCATCTTACACCAACGATTTTTAAGTTTGATAAATATTACAAATCTGGCAAGAGACACCGCGAGAATGTAAATTGTATCGAATTTAAGGAAAAAATAGACAAATATCGCCCAGCATTGGATTTTTTTGAATATGAACGGTTTGCTTATTGCTTCTCAGATAGTGGTGGGAAGTATATGAAGACTTTTAAAAATGGAAAATGGGTTGAATTAAATGATAGTGAAATTTTAATGAAAGAAGTAATGTTTTGGCATGGTAAGCACGAAGGCAAAAGTCTGGAATATGTTTACAAAAATGATTTGGATTATTTACTCTGGATTTTATTCAAAAGACCAGACGGGATTTATTTCAAAGAAGTTTTGGAAGCTGTAATTCAAATGAGAAAAGATGGTTTACTCTAGAAAAATTATCAGTGTCTTGTATTTATTACCGTTGCATTTTTTGGTTATTACTATTACCCATAATGGCTGTACTGAGAGTATGATTTGAACCTTAACTCATAAGTTCCTTTTCTACTATCTACTCCATCTTCTTCCTCAACTCAAGAATAGCAGGTGTAGGAGTAACCTTCTTCGGACACACAGCCACGCACTTGTAAACCACATCGCAGCCCCAGACACCAGATTCGGAATCGAGAAGTTCCAGAAGTTCATCCCTGTCTTTGTCACGGCTTCTTGGGTCCAGGTAGAACCTCCAGGCTTTTGCAAGGGCTGCGGGTCCCAGATAATTTCCATCCCTGGCAGCAGCCGGGCAGGCTCCGTGGCATGTGGCGCAGAGTATGCAATTGGTATACCTTTCAAGCTGCTCCTGCGTGGATGGCTCCATGAGTGTTACTTTCTCCGGCTCCCTGTCCTGTGAATCTATCCAGGGTCTGACGGAGTCCACAAGACTGTAGAAATGATCCATGTCCACAATGAGGTCCCTGATGACCTTCTGATTGGGAAGCGGTTCGATGAGTATCTCGTTCTTGTCCTCATCTTTCTCGGACTGTTTCACCGCTGCTACGCCATCTTTCGGCTCATCGTCAGCCTCATCCTTTACATTAGCCACCTGTGTCCTGCATGCTAGTCTTGGTACCTTGTTTATCAGCATGGCACAGCTACCACAGACCGCACCTCTGCATGAGTATCTGAAACACAGGCTGCCATCCTGTCTTTCCTGTACGTGGAAAAGGGCTTCAAGTACAGTCATTCCTGTTTTTTCCTCAACCTCAAAATGATCGAACCATGTCCTGTCTCCGTCCTGTCTTTTGATTTTGAGAGTGACCATCAGTACGCCCTCCTCTCTGGCTGGAAGCGGTCTATGGTCACTTCCCTGTAATCGAGTTCTGGTCCTTTGGGTTTGAAACATGCCAGTGTATGCTTGAGCCAGTTCTCATCATCCCTCTCCGGAAAATCAGTCCGGTAGTGTGCTCCCCGGCTCTCTTCCCTCACAAGTGCACCAAGAGCAATTACATGCCCGAGCTCCAGCATGCCCTTAAGCTCGATGGCGTTCATAAGCTCGAAATTAAAAACACTGGAATTATTCTTCACTCTTAGCTCTTTTCCCCTTTCCTTCAGCTCACGGATAGCTTCAACAGCATGCTCGAGTTTTTCCCTGTTCCTGAACACGCCGACATATTCCTGCATGATCGCTCGCAACTCATCCCTGAGCTCTGCAAAGTTTTCTCCACCTTCACCCATCATTTCTTCAATCCTTTGCTGCTCATTTTTTAAAGCATCGATGAGAATTTCGTCAGCTTGATTCTCTACCGTCTTCACGTATTCCGCAGCAGCACCTCCGGCTCTTTTTCCAAAGACAACCGTGTCAAGCAACGAGTTCCCGCCAAGCCGGTTGGCACCGTGTACGCTGATGCATGCACATTCCCCGACAGCATATAATCCCGGCAACGGAGTCTCGCCATCCTTATTGGAGCTGACACCTCCCATTGAGTAATGCTGACCTGGCTGCACCGGTATGGGCTCCTGAACAGGGTCGATGCCTGCAAAATCAATGGATATCTGCCTTATGCCGGGAAGTCTTTTGTTGATCTTTTCTTTTCCCAGGTGGGTAATGTCGAGTTGAACGTATCCTCCCGGGAATCCTCTTCTTTCATCGATCTCTGTCTGTATCGCTCTTGCCACAATATCCCTTGGTGCCAGCTCCATGGCATCTGCAGCGTAGTTTGCCATGAAGCGTTCGTGGTCCTTATTGTAGAGGTAGCCTCCCTCGCCTCTTGCACCTTCGGTAATCAGTATGTTCGTATCCCAGAGCGTCGTTGGGTGGAACTGTACGAACTCCATGTCCTGCAGTGGAACACCTGCCATGTAGGCAAGAGCAATGCCAGATCCCCGGTTGATGATGGCGTTGGTGGAGCGCTGGTATATCCTTCCGTATCCTCCGGTGGCAAGTATTGTAGCTTTAGCTCTGAATGCATCCATTTCCGAATTCGCAGTGTTCAGGGCCACAGACCCGGCGCATTTCCCGTTCTCGACCAGCAGTTTTGTGACCAGCCATTCGCTGTAGACCTTGATCTTATTCTTCAGAACCTGTTCATAGAGAGTGTGAAGGAGATTGTGTCCTGTTCGGTCACCTGCATAACATGTCCTAGGGAAGCCTGCACCTCCGAACGGGCGCTGTGCTATGGTACCGTCATCCTTCCTGGAGAAATTCGTTCCCCAGTTCTCCATCTCGATCACTCTCTCTGGTGCTTCCCTGCAGAGTATCTCAACCGTATCCTGGTCAGCAAGGTAGTCACTACCTTTCACAGTATCAAGGGCATGTGCCTTCCAGCTATCATCGGAACCAAGGGATGCATTGATTCCTCCCTGTGCTGCTCCTGAGTGGCTGCGTATTGGATATACCTTTGAGATTATCGCAACATCAGCACCACTGAATTTTGCTTCAAGTGCTGCCCTGAGCCCCGAGAGTCCGCCGCCTATTACCAGCACATCATGATCTATCATTTCTTTACTCCAGTAAGTTTCATGGGGTCCAGGAGTTCCTGCTTTTCTTCCTCTGTCAGGATTCCCATCTCGTCAACAATCTCTCTTATTGTCCGGTTTTCGCGATGGGCCCGATAAGACACTTCTGCCGCTTTCTCATAACCGATTTCAGGGGCAAGGGATGTGGCAATTGCCAGGCTGGATTCTGCCAGTTTAGCACATCTTTCTCTGTTGGCTGTAATCCCGTTCAGGCAGTTCCTGTTGAATGAATCAATGGCTCCGCTGAGTATATGTATGGATTTGAGCAGGTTGTAGGCCAGAACCGGGGTGAAGACATTGAGTTCAAGCTGTCCGGCCTGTGCAGCCATCATTATTGCAGTATCATTCCCGATAACCTGGAAACATGCCATGTTGAGCATTTCAGCCATAACGGGATTGACCTTTCCGGGCATGATCGATGAACCGGGCTGTACAGCAGGCAGTTTGATCTCTCCCAGGCTGGCTCTCGGGCCACTTGAAAGCAATCTCAGGTCGTTTGCGATCTTTATGAGACTGGCTGCAAGGTTTCGAAGTGCAGCAGAAGTATTGAGAATCGCATCTGCTCCCTGGGTGGCTTCGAATGCATTTTCCGCAAGCCTGAAGTCGATCCCTGTTAAGCTGTTCATCTCTTTGATCGCAATGGCCCCGAATCCTGTCGGTGTGTTCAGGCCGGTACCAACAGCAGTTCCACCCATATTTAACTCTTCGAGATCATTCATTGCCCGAAAGAGACGTTCAACTCCAAGTTCAACAGTTCTTGCATAGCCACTGAATTCCTGTCCCAGGGTGATAGGAACCGCATCCTGTAGATGTGTTCTTCCGGGTTTTACTATCTCCATGAATTCAGCTGCCCTGTTCAGTAACAGTTCATTCAGTTCGATGACAACGGGAAGCAGATCCTTTTTCAGGGATTCCATGGCAGAGATATGTATTGCAGTGTGTGTTGTATCATTTGATGACTGCGACATGTTGACGTGATCATTAGGATGGATGATGTCATATCGTCCTTTCCCGTATCCCATTATCTCAAGGGCACGGTTTGCTATAACCTCGTTTGCATTCATGTTCTGCGAAGTACCCGCCCCTGACTGGAAAGCATCCACCACGAACTGCTTGTCGAATTTTCCTCCCCTGATCTCTGTTGCAGCCTGAACTATGGCTTCACCTATTTTTTGATCAAGTCTCCCGCTTTGCATATTCGCCCTGGCAGAGGCGGTCTTGATGGCTGCTTGGGCTCTTATGAAAGATGCAGGCAGTCTTTCACCGCTGACCCTGAAATTCTCTACAGCCCTTGCTGTCTGAGGTCCGTAATACACATTGTCGGGAACTTTCACTTCCCCTAAGGTATCTTTCTCCAAACGTACCATAAAATCAGCCGGGTAATAGTCAGACCCGGATATCTGCTAACTCCCAGTAAAGATTGAATTTTTTATCTAATAAGTCTATTCTCGGGAGTCTTATCTCGCTCGGCCTAAATTGATTGTAGTTGAGATTAGAAGACTGATAAGATGCCAATAATGTTTAAATTTTAATAGGGTGTGTAAATGAACATGAACGATGTAATAGAATGGGATATTGATGTTTCAATATTAAATAACAAATTCATCCGGAGGGAACTGCTGAAAGTCCTTGGGATTGCAACTTTGCTCACAGCATTCATCGTTTTATTAATAATGCTTCCCTCCATGCTCGGTGGAGACTTTACCGGAAGCAGCAGCAATCTGCGTGATATAAAGTATGCACTTATTCTGATTGGACTTTTATTTGTATTTACAGTATTATTCATATTCGCATACTATGGGAACAGGTACATGCTTTCCTATAGTCTGGATAAAAATACGGTCAGCACCATGAGCAGGACAGAACAACGCAGCAGGAACAGTAAATTGAATTTTCTCCTGATAATCATTGGTCTGCTTACGAGGAATCTGGCGGCAACAGGCACAGGTTTTCTTGCAAACTCCCGTCAGGATCAGATCATGAAATGGAATAATGTCAAAAAGGCAACATTCTATCCTGCCAGTAATACCATAACATTGTCAACCGGATACGGAGAAAAGAGTATTGTGTTTTGCACAGAGGATAATTATAACGAAGTATCTGAGCATGTGAGGTCGATGTGCAGCAATTCCTGCAGGATGAAGGAGAAATAAACAGCCTTTAGTTTTGATATTAAACCAGTGTCTATTTCAAAAAACCATCACTTCCAAAACCGATTCTTATTTATGTATTCAGGCCGTACCACGCTACAAAATCAAGGTCACTTTTAATATTATATTTAATCAAGCGAGGATTCACATGAGCGATATTTTACGCAGGGGACGCCTGTCTTCAACTCCAGATGAAGATATTTTGAATTTCACTTCATCCATGTCAGCTGATAAATGGATCTTCGAGGCAGATATACTCGTGGACCTGGCACATACGGTAATGCTGAAAGAACAGGGAATTATCCGGAAAGAGGATTGCAGTAGGATCCTGCAGGGTCTTCTAAGGATCAGGGAAGAGGGAATCGAGAAACTTGACCACTCCTATGAGGATATACATATCTCGCTTGAATCAAGGCTCATCGACATGGTTGGTGAGGATGTCGGAGGCAGGATGCACTCCGGTCGCTCACGTAACGATGAGGTTGTAACCTGTATCAGGATACGTCTGAGGGATGAACTGATCTCTCTTATGGAAGAGCTGGCACAGCTCCGGAAGAACCTGCTTGCAAGGGCTTCGGAGAACAGGGATACCCTGATGCCGGGATTTACTCACCTGCAGCATGCGCAGCCAACAACATTCGCTCACCATATTCTTGCACACTCCGGTGCGCTGGCAAGGGATACGCAGCGTCTGATGGATGCTTTTTCCAGGGTAAACGAATGTCCTCTTGGAGCTGCTGCCTTTGCTTCCACGGGTTTTGATCTTGACAGGGAAAGGACCCGGTCTCTGCTTGGGTTTGAAGCTATGATGGAAAACTCCATGGATGCGGTGAGCAGCCGTGATTTCATGATCGAGTCCGCGTCAGTGCTTGTGAATATCATGGTGAACTTGAGCAAGATGGCAGAGGAGCTTATCGTCTGGTCAAGTTCGGAATTTAATTTTGTAGAACTTCATGACAGCTATTCATCCACATCTTCCATCATGCCCCAGAAAAAGAACCCCGACACCGCCGAGCTGATCCGTGGCAAATCAGGTACGGTAATCGGTTCTCTCATGGGATTGATCTCCATTTGCAAGGCACTCCCGTTAAGTTATAACCGGGACCTGCAGGAAGCTACACCTAACCTCTGGCGTGCTGTTGAAACAACAAGGGGTGCCGTCAGGGTTATGGCAGGAATCTTTGATACGATAAATATAAATACAGACTCAATGGCGTTGCAGTCAGTTATGGGCTTTACCACTGCAACAGAGCTTGCCGATACGATGGTCAGGGCTGCGGGTATTCCCTTCAGGACAGCCCACCAGATCGTGGGAGTACTGGCACGCGGAAACGGAGACCCGACGCTGGAGGATATTGATTCAGTGGCCATGGATGTACTTGGTGAAAAGCTGAGTGATCGGGGAATGAGCCAGGAAATGCTGAAAGAGGCACTTGACCCCCTGTCCAATATCCGCAAGCGCAATATCACAGGCGCTCCTTCACCTGATGAAACTGACAGAGCTATAAGGGCTCGCTCCAGTGAGCTGGAAACTGAGATATCCTCAATAGCGGAAATGAACAAAAGCATTGAGGATTCGTTGAAGATCCTTCTCGAGACGGTAGAAAGCTGTATTGATGAAGGTCCAGAGTAACTCTGATTAATACTGATCTATTACGATATATTTAACAAGGGATTATCATGGAATTTGAAGAAGGCGACAGGGTAAAAATCGAAAAGGATGGTGTGGAATACGAAGGCATCGTCATGCCGAGCACCACAAAGCATATTGTCATTAAGATGAACAGCGGATACAATGCGGGAATCGACCCTGAGAATGCCACTGTTACGGTTATGGAGAAAAAGACACCAAAGGACACACTGCTTCCTCCAAGAAGCCCTGATATTAAAGTTAAAGAGAAAGCTTCCCTGCCAAAGGTCTCGATCCTTTCCACAGGCGGTACCATCGCGAGTAAGATCGATTACAGGACAGGTGCGGTGACAGCCAGTTTCTCGGCAGACGATATCCTGGAAGCTATCCCTGAACTGAAGGAAATTGCAGATTTCAGCGGCCGTGCAATCTACAATATACTCTCTGAGAACATGAAAGCAGATTACTGGCAGGCTCTGGCAAAGGCGATAGCTGAGGAGATCGATAAAGGTGCCGACGGTATAATCGTAGCCCATGGTACTGACACCATGATGTACTCTGCTGCGGCTCTGTCTTTTATGATAGAAACCCCTGTGCCCATAGTTTTTGTGGGTTCACAGCGCAGTGCCGACAGACCGAGCAGTGACAATGCTGTGAACGCCATATGTGCTGCTGTTGTTGCTACCAGTGATATTGCAGAAGTCACGGTTGTTATGCATGAAGGTGAATCCGATGGACGATGTGCAGTTCACCGCGGAACCAAGGTCAGGAAAATGCACACATCCAGAAGGGACGCTTTCCAATCCGTCAATGCAGATCCGATAGCCTATGTGGATTATAGTAGCCGCAAGTTAAATACTACGACCGCTTACATCAAAAAAGGCGAAAAAGAGCTCAGACTGAACGATTCCCTTGAGCCAAAATGCGCACTCTTGAAGTTCACACCCGGTGCAAGCCCTGATATTCTTTCCTACTTCATTGATGCGGGCTACAAAGGCCTGGTTATAGAAGGTACCGGACTCGGACATGTTTCCACCGAGTGGATCCCGCAGGTCGAGAGGGCTGTCGGCTCTGGTATTCCTGTTGTAGTGACATCCCAGTGTCTTTATGGCAGGGTATGTGACAGGGTTTACGATACCGGCAGGGACATACTCAAAGCAGGTGCAATTGAGGGTGAGGATATGCTTCCCGAGGTCGCACTTGTGAAGCTCATGTGGGCACTGGGTCAGTCCGATAATATGGGCACTATTGCAGAGATCATGAAAAAGGACACCGTGGGCGAGATATCTGAAAGAAGTCTTGTTGCAGCCTGTGAATGCCATGAATAATTAGGTTTATAATAAAGTAGCAAGTATTGGTGCCAGAGTTGTACAAATTTAAAATTTAACATCACTCTTACAAATCAGGTGATTTAATGTCATTAGCAGATCTTAGGACACATTATGCATCAGAGATCAAACCCGAAGAGCTTGGCGATGAGAAAGTAAGCGTCGCAGGCTGGGTACATGAGGTCCGTGACCTCGGAGGAATTTGTTTTGTTGTGATCAGGGACCGTACAGGAAGATCCCAGGTCACACTGGTGAAAAAGAAGACAGACCCCGAACTTCTTGACAGGGCAAGAAAGCTTGTCAGAGAATCCGTGGTTTCGGTCACAGGAAGTGTCAAGCCTGAAGGCAAAGCACCGAATGGTTACGAAGTGATTCCCGATGAGATCACACTTCTCAACGAAGCAGAGTCTCCGCTTCCAATGGACACAACAGGAAAAGTTGAAGCAGAACTTGACACACGTCTGGATTCAAGGTTTATCGACCTCAGAAGGGAGAAGACCACAGCTATCTTCAGGATAAGGCACGAAGTGCTCAGGGCTGTCAGGGATTTCCTTACAGATAAGGGATTTATCGAGACATCCAGCCCGAAGGTGGTCGCAACGGCAACAGAAGGTGGAACCTCCCTATTCCCGATCACATACTTTGACAGGGAAGCCTTCCTGAACCAGAGCCCTCAGCTCTTCAAACAGATACTGATGTCCGGTGGTATGGACAGGGTATTTGAGATCGGCCCAATCTTCAGGGCAGAGGAGCACGACACCCGCAGACACCTCAACGAAGCTACTTCCATCGATATCGAGGCAAGTTTCTGTGACCACTTCGATGTAATGGAAGTGCTTGAGAACATGGTTGCATACATCTACGAACAGGTGATCGAGAATGCTTCCGATTCGCTTGAGGTTCTCGGTGTAGAGTTGAAGGTTCCCAAGGTTCCGTTCAAGAGAGTCACCTACGATGAGGCAATTGAGATTGTCAATGCAAACACCGATGAGATGCTCAACTGGGGAGATGACCTTGGAACCTCTTCAGAGCATGCAATTGGTGA
Organism: Methanolobus zinderi; assembly: GCF_013388255.1. Lineage (NCBI taxonomy): Archaea > Methanobacteriati > Methanobacteriota > Methanomicrobia > Methanosarcinales > Methanosarcinaceae > Methanolobus > Methanolobus zinderi. The sequence goes on along the minus strand of NZ_CP058215.1, from coordinate 1,515,144 downwards.
GTACGTCTTCAAGGAAACAGGTGAATCACACTACTTCATCATTGACTGGCCAACTGAGATAAAGCCATTCTATGCAATGCCATACGAGGACAACCCGGTCCTTTCCAAGGGATTCGACATGATGCACAGGACAATGGAACTCTCATCCGGTGCACAGCGTATCCACATCCCTGAGCTTCTGATCGAGAGGATCGAGTCACAGGGACTTGACCCCGAAGGTTTCGAGTTCTATCTCAAGGCTTTCAGATATGGTATGCCACCTCATGCAGGATGGGGTATCGGTTGTGAAAGGCTTGTCATGACCATGCTTGGTACTGAAAATATTCGTGATGTCGTACTCTTCCCAAGGGACAGGCGCAGACTTTCTCCATAATGAAACAACAGGTTGAATTCTGATGAAAGAAAGGAACCCAAGCGGGGAAAGCCCTGAAAAGAAAGCTGCAGGGATTGCAGCTGCTGAGCTTGTGCAGGATGGTATGGTGGTCGGTCTTGGTACCGGCTCAACTACCGCTTACACAATAGCCGAACTGGGAAGGCGTGTTGATGAAGGTCTTGACATCATTGCAGTTGTAACATCATACCAGTCAGAGATGCTTGCCATAGAGGCCGGCATTACCCTGACAAGTCTAGCCGAGCATCCGGAACTGGATATTGCCATAGATGGAGCGGATCAGATCAACTCGGCCCTGAACGTGATCAAAGGAGGAGGGGCTGCACACACCCGTGAGAAGGTGGTGTCCCGTTCTGCCGAGCGTTTTGTGATAGTCGCAGACGAATCCAAATACAGCGAACAACTGGATCACTATGTACCACTGGAAGTACTTCCGTATGCAAAGGAACTTGTTTCAAAGCATGTAAGGAAACTTGGCGGGGAGCCGGTACTGCGCCTTGCATCAAAAAAGGATGGTCCGGTAATATCCGACAATGGTAATTTCATTATTGACGCAAGTTTCGGTGTTATAGATAACCCTGTGGTAACATCTGCCCTTCTTTCACAGGCTGCCGGTATCGTCGAACATGGTATATTCACCAATGTCGATGAGGTATACATCGGTAAAAAGGATGGCTCAGTCCAGAAATTATCTTAAGATCCTGATCCTTGATCAGGAATCTTCTTTATTTTCATCTTCTGCTTCAAAAGGACATGCACACATCTCAAAGAGGGCATCTTCTCCCATTCTGGAACCCCTTGCTATGAGTATGTCTCCTCCCTGGATTGTGGTTCTTTTGTTTGGGCGGTATACCCATTTATCGTCCCTTTTGATTGCCATTATGTGCACACCTGTCTCAGTTTCCAGCTTCAGATGACCAAATGTCTTTCCTACAATGGGTGAACACTGCTGGACCATGAGTTTTGTAATAACCTCATCCGACTGTCTGACAGCCAGTGTTATAACCGGATGGAGTTCTATATCCCTCAGGACAGTGTCGGCGATGGTATATGCTGCGTCCGAGACTGCCTCGGCTGCGTTGGCAAGATGGAGCAGACCTCTTAGCTGGTTTACGTCGGGCACATGTTTTGCGGTTTCAAGAACCCAGTGCTGGAGTTCATATTTCATAGTGTCCATCTCAGCTTCAAGTGCCTTTACTTCATATGCTATATCCTCGTTGTCGAACAGAAGTGCAGAGTATGCAAGTCCCACTGATAGTTCTCCCATGTTCTTCATTTCGACAATGATATCCACGGCTCTTTCAAGGTCAATGAGGAAGCGTTCATGCGGGACTTCCCTTGGCACATATTTCCTTGCTGTCACAAGCTCCATGAAGATAGGAACACCTTCGTCATGCCCGCGTGCAAAGAGCACGTCGTCCGGACGTATCCTGGATGCATGGTTCGGGTTGTAGATCCACTCATTGTTCCGGCGTATGGCGATGATCCACATCCCAGTCTCGGTGTCCAGTTCAATGTCACCAAGCGTGCGCCCTGCTATTGGTGAATCTTCACTTACAGTTGCCCTTGTGATAGTCTCTTCTGCCTCTCTCATAGCCAGCTTGAGTTCTGTGGGTATACCCATGTCCATGAGAACTATCTTTGCAATATCCCCTGCTGCATTGGATATATTTTCAGATGCACGTGCAACCTGCAACACACCGGACATCTCTTCAGCCTCATCAACACGCCTTGCACTCATCATAGCAGCGATTTTCATATGATAGTCAAGGGTATCCATCTTCTCTTCCAGGTTGATTACCTCTTCGGCAATGTCCTCGTCATCGTAGATCATTGCAGAATATGCAAGATCAATCATGAGTTCTGATGTATCCTTGGTTGCTATCAGGAGGTCTTTGAGATTGTGCGGAACGTACTTTATTTCCTTGGGGGTCATGATCTTTCTACCAGTTTATCCTTTCATGTTTTTTATTTCTTTTTAATTCTGTTCTAGATGATATTCAACAAATTCATGGTTACAAATATTCCAATCACACCGATTAGGTCTCCGAGTGTGGCTATGATGGGAATTACGGTATCATCGGGATCCACACCGAAACGGTGTGAAGCAAATGCAATTAGAAGGGTAGCCGAATAGACGGCCAGAAGTTCGAAGGTGCCTGATACAAGACACAGAGCCATAAGCGTTTCAAATGCCATTTCCATATCGAGTACTATACCGGTGATCCATACAACCACGCCTAAAAAGGTAAAGGCACACATGCCCACGATAAAAGCCGACAGTACGCTGTTACGTACCACAGGGTTGCGAAAGATGTTTCCACCAAGACCCATGTGAAGGGCTGATGAGAGGCGTGCGCCAAGCATACTTCCGGTATCCCCTCCGATCTTGATCAGTGCGGGGATGAGAATGAGGATGATAGGCATGGAAACAAGGTTCTCAAGCTCTACGTTGAGTATCTGTCCTGTCAGTATCCCTATCACTGATGTGAAAAGGATTATAGGAAAACTCCTTCCCACGATTCCGCGCACGGTGTAGTAGGTCATAGTAAGAGCACCACCCTTGCGGAAAGGAAGATCATTATCATTGAAACGATATCCCCAACGGTTGCTATCGCGGGGGTGACAACATTGTCAGGATCAAAACCGAAACGGAACATACCCAGAGCAAGGAAAACAGCAACTACTGAGAGTATCAGACCGGACGAAACACCTGCAAGAACGGCTATAAGGGTCAGTGTGAGAGGACCCGCACTCTGCATTCCCAGTGCCACTGTGATAAAATGCCCCAGCAGTCCGAGTATAAATGACATTAAGGCACTGAGCAAAAGTGATCCGTTAACATTGTTCATCAGCTCCGGGTTCCTTTCTATTTTGGTTATAAGTCCCATATGAATAGCACTGCCAAGCCTGGATCCCAGGGTTGATGAGATATTTCCACGCATGCCCAGCACTGCAGGAGCTATGACAATTAGTCCCGGTATCATCTGCAGTTCATCTGTCATTCCCGAGAGAACGATGCCTGATGCAACACCTCCAAATGTTGCTACCAGCTGGAAAGGCAGAGCCTCACCTACGATTGACCTGATGCTTGCATAATCTCCGAGATAGGCTTCTGCAAACTCGTCTTCCTCATCATCTTCCTGGTAATGAGTATCGTGAGGCATATGCCCCTTATTTCGCTTTTTTATTATTTAAATAGGTATTACCAATCCTATGACACTAGTTTTATAAGTTTTACCTGATAAGTAACAGTAAACTATGTTTATTATATCGAGGAAGAGAGACCAATGTTAAAACATATTGTCATGTGGAAATTAAAAGCCAGTGCCGAAGGCAGGACAAAGCAGGAGAACGCCAAACTCATGAAAGAAAAGCTTGAAAATCTCCAAGAAATGATATCTGAAATAGAGATTATCGAGGTAGGTATCAATATCAATCAGTCAGACGCTGCTTTCGATGTGACCCTGTACTCTGAATTCAGGGATGAGGAAGCACTTGTCTCCTACCAGAAGCATCCTGAACATGTCAAGGTTGCCGATTTTGTTGGCAAAATAGTAAATGAAAGGGCAGTTGTGGATTATATTGTTTGAAAAGAGCTTTCTTATTATCTTACCCCTGTGGTGTTAATATGAAGGTTTCGGTCATACTCGGACATCCATCCGTATGGCAAGAGCTTTAACCATGCCATTGCTGATGTGACTGTATCCACTCTAAAAGAGAGCGGACATGAAGTCAGCTTCCATGACCTTTGTGCAGAAGGTTTTGACCCGATCCTTATGGGCGAGGAGCTTGTGTCTGACAGATCGGATGATGAGCTGGTCCAGATCCACTGGAATGAAATAAAAGAAGCCGATGGCATAGTCATCATTCATCCCAACTGGTGGGGTCAGCCACCAGCTATACTCAAGGGATGGGTTGACAGGGTGCTGCGGGAAAATGTGGCGTACAGGTTCCCAGAGGATGATGATGGCTCAGGTCTTCCAATCGGCCTTTTGAAAGCAAGGGTTGCACTTGTGTTCAATACCTCAAACACTCCTGAGGAAAGGGAAAATACTGTTTTCGGTGACCCACTGGAAAGAATATGGAAGGACTGTATCTTTGATTTCTGCGGTGTGAGCAATTTTCACCGCAGGATGTTCAGGACCATAGCCGGGAGCACGTCTGAGCAGAGACAGGCATGGCTGGATGAAGTCATGGATATGGTCTGTGAACACTTTCCCGGCAAAGAAAGGTGATTATTGTTCTCCGGGTGGTGTCACATCATCATATATCCTTGCAGCGTGCATTTTCCAGTTCTTTCCAAGCTCATAGACTGCCACACCGGTCTGTGGTGGCAGTTTTGTTTCACCCCATGAATCGGCGTTATACTCGATCACCGCACGCTTTCCATCAAAGGTGACCGTACAGTGTTTCAGAATTATCCCGCCGTCCCTCAATATCTTTGAATAGAAGTCCTTCAGCCCTGCTTTTCCTGAATGTGTGAAAGCTGAGCTGGCGGGTTCACGGGCATACCCTTCATCTTCGAAAAGACTCGTCACTGCTTCATAATCGCCGTTTCCCAGTGCCTGCATGTATTGTTTTACAAAATCGGGTTCTTCAAGTCCGTCCACCGGTTTCAGGATTGGCTCTCTTAACTTGTGTTTGCCTGTCAGTGGCCACATACTGTGGTATATCCTGATCTCGGATACTCTGTCACCGTCGAGGTCAGCAACTATGGCAACCAGAAGATCCAGGTTCCTCGTATCATGCCGTAGATAGAGAAGCAACTCGACACAGATGCGCTTTGGGTTTGCGGTAATCTCCACGAATTGCTGTCCCACATCGTGACCCTTGAGCCACTGGTGCTGATGGTCAACAAATTCAAGAAATGCATCTTCGCCTGTAACCCTTCCTTCAAGAGGCGTGTCTATCACGGGCTCTCCCACAAACATGGAAAGCAGTTTTTCGGTATTTTCTTCCCTGATGAGGCTGTACAGATCCTTCAGGTCTTCTGCTATTGTCACAATATCCACTCCTGAACAAGAATTTGTCTGGAGACTATATAAAGGTAGCAATCTCCATCAAGACAACCCGCACAAAATGAATGAATTTACTTATATACTGCCTGTTTTCACCAAAAAGGATTATATATCACTAGTTACATTATGGAGGTGCTCGAAGACGAAAGCGTCACCGGGTAACTAATATTATTCGCAAAATGGGCCCGTGGTCTAGCCGGTTATGACATCGCCTTTACACGGCGGGGGTCATGAGTTCGAATCTCATCGGGCCCACCACAATTCTTCTTTTCTGCTGATATTGATTCTTGTAAGAGTGTGAGCTGTTTTTCTAGTGTTTCTACTCTTGATTCGAGGTCTGAGTTGCTGCTGGGTTGTACAACTTGCAGTTCGCCTTCAAAATTCTCATCAAACGAGAGGACAAACAAAGTTTTGCCTTCGCACTCTGTTTTATGGATGTGAGTCGTCTTTCCAATAAATTCTGCGCATGATTGTGGTAAACGCACCAATGGATAAATTATGTCTTTTTTAGGCTTATGCCTGCTTATTTTCGATTTCCCAACAGATATCATTAGCTATTACCTCTTAATAAGAAATAGTTGTACAACAGTTGTATAACTACTGCTTCATGATTTGTCATACAGGATGTAAGGTTAGTTTTCTGCAAGTGCTAAGGTCACAGTTTAAACGAAATCAACTGATGATCAATACAGCTAATTTATTTACAACTAAATGACTAGGAGATTCAGGGTGTAAGAGTAACAAGAAGCCTTAACTCTATAATTCAGTTAGCACATATTAGAAACAGTATTCTTTATTACTAGCAGTACAGCTCAGATAAAGACTCATAACCTAAAGCCAAAAACAATCAACAATTGCCCTTAACACATATACGAAAGCACCATTCTATCTAAAAAGCTTCACGCAGATACTTCAGGACTCGTGGACTTGGGCTGAAATATGGTCGTAACTACTTCATTGACAAATGTGTAAAAGCAGATGTCCAAGAATCTCTTATCAAGTATATGGTGGGACACTCAAATGGTTCAGTGTTGATGACTAACTACTTGGATAAGCTCAATAACTCAAAGGAGGGTTATAAGAAAGTGAGACCTGTTTTAATCGATGTATTATTTTAATGTATGTTGTGTTACAATATGACTCAAATGAATTTATATTTCGGATGGGTACAGGTTTCTAACATGAGTGTCTATGTACATCCATCTGGTAGAGAGATCGATGATGCTATTCTAAAAGCTAATGGAGTGATTTCTGAATACGAGACTTCCATAAATCATAATCAAGTAACAGATTCTAATATTGTTTTTCATCATTTATAGAATCTAAAATCAATAGATTAGTCGATGAAATAGTAAAAACGAATACTAGGAAGCTGAGTTAAATTGGTTTTTCAGAATAGATATGTATGAATATTTTCCACTTACAAAATACGCTCACTTACTGCAACTGTGACATCCTTATTCTATGCTTTGTTTTCAAAATTCACGTCAATATATTTGAGAGAATGGTGATTAAGTCTATGTGGAAAGCACATAAGCAAATAATACAATAAAGAAAAGTTGTGTCTCAAAATCATTGGTACTTGATCATCTGAATTATTAGCTTCTAAAGCTAATTTGGAATAGCTCTGAGGATTTTCATAGAACGAGTCAACTTGAGAACCTTTGCTACATCTCCACAAGAAAAAATCCCATATGTGTTCTGGAATAAATTTGCTTTTTTGGATAAATGAAATATCTTTCCATAAAATATCTAGTTGTTCTCTTTTATTTCTTCGAACTAGGATATCCACGAGTGCCTCTAAATGGTATGATGAACCAATAAATGACTTAAAATCAAAATCAAGTTCAGAAACATTATAATTTACTGCAAGTATTTTTTCTAAAGAAATATATGGATCAGGAGTACCTATGCCGTCATAAGCATTCCCATAGGTTATATCCAATATCAAATTACTAATTATTCCATTAGCAAGTTGTTTATCTTCAACTTCCCATGACAAAAAACTCATCATGACAAAAAATGGTGTTGCTGACTCGCCCCAGAACCAAGTATTATTGGGATAAAGCGCCTTTATGCTATCATAAACCCTATTATCAATTTGATAGTCGTCCTTTACCACTTTATTAAATAGTTCAAACGCAGACAACCAACCAAGAACAATAGTTAATCTTGATTTGTATAATAATCCACCATCACCCAAAGATGAACCTTCTATGTAATTATCTCTTCCAAGAAACTCACTCTTAAGAAGATTTAACAAATCATTAATTTTACTTAGTATAATCTCATATGAATTCTTCCAATACTTCTCTTCTATTTGAAACTCATCAACGAGCCGGAAAATATAGCTGCAAAGTATTGTCCATCCTTCTATTGCTGAAACATAATTATTCTTTGTTTCATAGGGTTGCAATGCATATTGTGTTAATAGAATGCTACTAGCAATTCTTCTTTGAAGCTCTATTTTTTTTGCATTTTCAATTACAAGAATTGATTTTAAAAAATCTACATATAACTCAGCTTTTAAAGGTCCAGTACCTTCCGAAAGAAAGAGTTCCAAAAAAACACGAAAATCAGATGGTTGAACTGGTAAAAATGAGCCATGTACATCAACAAATTTGCTCACTAACTGAGAAACTGTAATCACTTCTAGTTTCGGTAAATTTAATTGTTCATAACGTCTATTTTTATCAACGATATTAACTCTTACAGGGTCCGAAATCTCTCCGTTAGTGACTAGAAATGGTTTATGGAATACGGAATAATCTATGGAAGGATGCTTTACAGGAACTTCTATTAACTCACTTATTTCTCCTTCTATTTTTCTCCATTCAGTTAAGTTAATGTTTCCACCTTTTAGCTGAAATGCATAGACTTCCCCATTATTATCAATGGAAATAATATCTTTTCCTTGTTCCATAGGTCCATGCGGTGAAATATAAACAATTGTATGCTTTTGTGAAATAAGATATTGACAAAAAGGAATTTGATAACCTTTTTCATTAGTTTTAGTCAACCAGTTTTCTATTATCCTCTTTATCAAGCCACTCACCTTTTTTCTTGTAGATTATATCTTTAAACTTCTTTTTCATAACAGGATCTTCATCGAATGCGGAGATTTCATCTTTAGATTTTTCGTAAAATTCAGGACTAACAATTAATGTGGGAATTATAGGAAATCCATATTCATCAAAAGAAATAGACATTTTCTCTAATACTTCTAGATAATTTTCAGCGAAAGATTTTGATTTACCATTTATAACATTACCAACTCTATCTGTAACTTCATCTATTTTATCTATAATTTGCTTCTCTTTACTGTTTTTTATTTTTTGAGCTATTTCAGGTATTTGTTCAAAATATGCATCAAAGCCTTTCTCGATTATTTCTTCTTTCGTTACACTAAAAGTTTCAGAGATTTCAGCATATTCCCTTTTATCCAGATATCCGTCGATTGAAGTTGATTCCAAAAAATCACCTTCATAGATTCTTTTTTCACGAATCACCGATAGAAATGAACCTTTTTTTGATTCTTCATTTATTAATCGTTCAAATTTTGTTTGGATAATCTTTTTAATCTCAGGATAATCTGGAAGCATGATAACCATCCTAGCTTGAGAAGCATTGTACAATTACTACATATCAAATGGCAAGAAAACTACTTGTTCGTATATTTCTACATCAATCATCATCGTTTTTTGGATATCTATAAATATCATCAATTATGAAAATTTCATCCCATTTAAATTGTTTATTTGTTTTGTCTTTAAATATTACGAAATTGTCACCACTTCTACCAAATCTACTCGCGTATTTTATTCCATCAAATCCCAAAGAAAGAGCACAGTCTGCGATGAACCTTGTAAATATATATTCTTTAGTAGCATACATTTTATTTTGAAATTTGTTTTTATTATCTGGATGGTTATATACTAATGGTGAGCAGATTAACATTTGATAGGTGTCATCTTTATGATTGTTACCCTGAACATCTGTCAAATCTAATATTTTAAGGCTTTTTAGTAACCTTATTTCAGCCATACAAACTTGTTTTTTTCTTGGTCCGTTGGAGGAATACGTCACTTCACCAAAGCTAACATCTTCAGTTGTTGCTAAATATAAATAACCATAACCAGTATGGTTAAATCTGTTTTCTTGTGCTTTTTCATCAGGTACAGGACCCATATCCTGACGAGAAAATAATACGGCTTCATCGTCTAAATTTCTACACCTATAGAACTTAAAGTCTAAGCATAGATTTGTTGATTTCTCAGACAGTTGCTTGAGCATACTATAAATTTTGGAAGCAAAATCATCCGTTAATATGGCAAATGGACACTTTTCAGCAAGTTTTGCAACTGCTTTCAGTTCATCATCGTATAAATCGAACAGTACATCTAAATTATTTGGATAAGGCCAAATAGAAGTGATATCTCCATTTTCACAACGGGAACAACCCATCATATCAACAAAAATATCAAAATCATCTTCTTTGTAAAGTTCATACAACGATGATTGGTAATAAAAAGAGGATAATGATATCTCACTTTCCTTAAATTCTGAATTTATTATAGCAAAACCATCCCATTTTTTTAAAAAATCATCAATACAATGATTACATAAAAACGAACTTGTTTTAAAAAGTTTTGATAGTTCTGTAAGAAAACTTTTTTTAAAACTAGGCAAATGACTTTCGCGACTCAACTCAGCCAATTGTTCATCAGAAAGATCGCTATAAGAATCTCGTTCAATTAAACTATCTAAATCTTTTTCACAGTCTCCACACATAGGTTCACACAACTTTTAGAGAATATAAAGATAATGATTAAAATATATTATAATATTTCCGCTTTGTCTAGCTGATAATTAAACAAATTGAGTTAAACACATTAACTTCATCAAACCAGATATGAAATACTAGTTGCGGGTAAAGTTTGGCATTGGTATGAACGCTGATAGATGTAGTACGGAGACATTGCCGTGATAATGCAGAGAAATATACTTGAAATAATCCAAGGGACTATTTAGTAAATTATTTCAAACACCTATGCATATTATCAAGACAGATGACTGAGGAGTATTTAAGAGCTGATCTCAAAGGTAAAATCCGAAATTTAGGTGATTTCAAATCGGAAGCTTTATTGCCCGTATTTGAAGCGGTTGTAAACTCGATCCATTCGATAGAAGATAACAATGATATCCATGATGGATTGATAACTGTCAAAGTTGTCCGAGACAATGTTGTTCAAGTACGACTAAGTGATTCAGATACCCTCAAAGAGGAAAAAATAATTAAAGCATTTGGGATAACAGACAATGGAATTGGGTTTACAGAAGAAAACTATAGCTCTTTTCTCACTTCTGACAGCACTTACAAACTACAAAAAGGTGGCAAAGGTGTCGGAAGATTCACTTGGTTAAAAGCGTTCGATAACGTTAAAATCACAAGTGTTTATCTAGACAAGCAAAAACAAAAACAATTTAGAAGTTTTGATTTTACAATTGATAATTTTATTAGCAATCACTTTAAGAAATCTGCAGATGCAAATGCAGAACACAAAACTACAGTTCTTTTAAAGGGGTTCAAAGAAAGCTATAGGACTGAACCAAGTGCCTATAAAACAACTGAAAAGATTGCACAAAGGATTTTGGAACATTGTTTGGTATACTATATCAACGACATAGCTCCAAGGATTATTGTCAAAGATGACGATGATAGTTTTGATCTTAACATGATGTTCCTTAAAATTAAAAATAATATAGTTTCTGAAGACATCAGAATATATGACGATACTTACAGAATCTCACATCTTAAGCTCTATAACACATATCAAAAAGCACATAAAATAGTATACTGTGCCCACAATAGAGATGTTGATGGTGACAAATTAGATAAGTACCTGGGAACTCCATCGCAGTTAGATGATGATGACAATAAGTTTGTGTATTCTGTTTATGTTTCGGGAAGTTATTTAGATAAATATGTGAACTCATCCCGAAGAGGCTTCGAACTACCTAAAAATGGGATTCAGGTATCTCTCGATAACAAAAAAACATATCCGTTGAATATAATTCGCGATCATGTAATAGAGAAATCAAAGGAATATTTAGAAAGCTATCTTACTCGTGTTAATGAGATTAAAAAAGAAAGAATAGCGAATTATGTTGCAAGTACTCCCTCATTAAAATCTGTTCCTCATTACTGCCCTGAGGTTCTTGACGAAATCGATGTAAATGCTTCGGATGCAAAAATAAATGAAGCACTGTTTAAACATAAAGGTGTAGCAGAATTCAATATCAGGAATGATACGGAAAAGTTACTTAAGACCCAATATGACAGTGTTTCTGATATTGAGGATGATTGCAAGCAGTTATGCAACAAACTCCATGACTTTCAAAAAGATGATTTGGCTCAGTACCTAATCAAAAGGAAAAAGATACTTGAAGTTTTTGAGAAAAAGCTAGAACTCCGAGAAGATGGAAAGTATGAACTGGAATCAATAATCCATGACATCTTGTTCCCAAGGAGAACTGAAACAAATCACATGTCATACGAAGATCATAATCTATGGATAATTGATGACGTATTATCATATCACCAATATGCAGCATCAGACAAACCATTAAGAGATTTTTCTGATTCTGATAGTGATCTACGTCCCGATATGATTATTTTTGAAGATGTAAATGATGATAAAATAGCTAATGCAGTTTCCGTTATCGAGTTAAAACGTCCTCAAAGAAAAGATTATGATAAATCTCCTGTAGTTCAGATGTACGAAATACTAGAAGACATAAAAAATAAGAAAATAAAACAGGAAAATGGAAGAGACATTAACATAAATGACTCAACTAAGTTTTATTGTTTTGCTATTTGTGACATAAATGATTCTGTAAAAAAGGATGCAGAAGAAAGGCAATTTCATCCATTAAAAGATGGGATGGGATATTATCTATATCATGGGAAGTTCAATGCTT